>NZ_KV787136.1:0-30858 GCF_001807025.1 Corynebacterium sp. HMSC11E11
AGGGGGTGGAGTCTCGACGGGCGGGGGCGGGTCCACCAGATCAGCCACCCGCCGGGCCACACGGGCCACCTCAAGCGCACGCTCCCGCGCCCACGGCTGGGCCGCGATCACGAGCACATGCCGGTGCAACCACGACGCCACGACCGCGAGCTCGTTGGTGCCCGGTGACCCAACCTCGGCGCGGCCAACCGTCATCACCAGACGAGTGGCCAGCTTCGCCAGCACCTGGCCCGCGTCGAGCTTCACCTCCAGGACGTGAACCACGACCGGCGGTCGCGAACCACCTCGCTTCGCCGGCCGCCCCGCATTCGTCCCGGACGCAGGCGTCGACGGCACCAACATGTCCTCGACCCGCGGCCCCAGGACCTCCAGCGTGTGGAGATCCCTACCCAGCAGGTCCTGCTCAACTTCGGTCAGATAGAACTCCATGCTTCCTTCGCTTCCAGTGATTCAGGTGGGTGGGTGTACAGGTCTCCCCGACCCGGCCCGTCCCGACCCGACCCGACCCGGTGCCTAGGCTTTTGCCCCTCCCCCGCCTAGACGAGAAAAGGTTGTTTTGGCATAACGGTTCGGGGCGGAGTTGGGTACGCGAACATCAGCGCGTGACCATGTCGCGCGCTTGATGTCCGGCAGGCTCGCTTCGCTTTTGAGGAGCCGGGCTGCTGGGTTACCGGCGGCGCCGGGATCGGCGACGTCGGCGGGAGTGCTTGTTGCCACCCCGGCCGCTGGGCGAAGACTCAGCGGTGGCGGGGCGGGGTTCACCGGGCGGCTGGTTGCCGGCGGGAGCGCGAAGCACTGGGGTCGAAGGGGCTGGGGTTTCAGCCTTGCTGGCGGGGAGGCTGCGGGCGGGGGCGCCCTTGTCCTTGTTGGCGCTCGACTCTCGCGCGGGCGGCGCGGAGGATCGCGGACCCCACCCTGGCTGGCTGCCAGAGGGGTCCATAGGACTGGTCGGATGGTCAGTGGTGGCCGTGCGCCGGCTGGCTGCCGGTTCGGCGGAGGCCGTGCGCCGGGCGGGGCCCGGTTCGGCGGGGGCCTCGACCGAACTCTTCTGAGCTTCCAAAGGGTTCGGGATGCCCATCTGCTTGGCGACGCGGGCCGTAATCGACGGCCACGTCGCCAGCTTCTCGAGAATCCAATCGTCGTACACCGGAGAGTCCGGCGGATCCATCAACGGCAACTGCCGATCCGGGTCCGGGACCTCACCACGGGCGATGTTCGCCCCGCGGGAAGCGACGACGTAGTTGTCCGGCGTCGTCTCCTCATCCGGTGCGCGGTGGTCAAAGGTGCCACCGTCGTCGGAATTCGTGGACTTGAAATTGACAGGCTCACCGGTATACCGGCAGGCCGCGCCATCGCGCAGCAACACCGGCACCACCAGCGCGCCGCGATTCCGGTCACGCTTGCGTTTAGCGCCCATGAGCTTGTCGGACCGCTTGATGATGTGGAATAGACCCTGCTCATCCTCGATGAGCTTGTAGACCTTCTCCTCCTCAGTCGAGCAGTCGATAAGCAGGCCGACGTCGACCATGACGTCGACCAGCGGACGGGCCCGGCCCATCCCCAAAATCTTGATGGCCACGCCCCACGGGATCACGTAGTCGGACCAGGTCTGCGCCGACCACTGGGCCAGCGAGAACACGGCGCCCTTCACCTCGGTTTCGAGGCGGGCATCTCCCGACTCCGCTGCAACCTCCGCGAGCTTCATGAAGCACCGATGAGAGTTCGCCGTATCCGACCACTTCACCCACGCCATCAGGCATCACTCCCGGAACGGGGCTGCCCAGCGCGGTGGGGTGCGTCGGTTGTCGGCGGCATAGTGGTCTCCATCTGCTGGTCATGGCGCGGTGGCTGGCGGGGGCGGGGGCTTAGGGGTCGCGGCAGTTGCCGTGGACGCGGTGCACGGTCATGCGGCTCCTCTTTCGCGTGCGTCGGGGCGGGTCAGGCGCGGAAAGCGTTCGAGCGTGCCGTGTTGGCGGTGGCGGTCATAGCAGGCGTCGCACAGTCCGCGGCCGGCATGCTTGGCCATGAGCGTCCCGTCGGGGCGAAGCCGATCGATGTTCGGGGTGCCCCGCTTGACGATGGCAGTGCCACAATCTGCGCAGGCGCGGATCTCCGGCACGCGGTCGCGGAGTCGGCGCCATTGGCGGCCGGCGACGACCCCGTCGACGCGGGCTCCGCTGGTTTCGCAGTCGAGCAAGTACTGCTGGCACGCGGCGAGCGCGGGACACGCCCGACAGGTGAGGACGGCCAGACGATGGCGGGCGGCAGCGACCTTGTGCGGCTCCCCCTCACCCCGGCTGTCGAACAGCCGCGGGTGGCTCGCGCATGGGATGTCGTGGGGAATAGTCATTGGCCGGCCTCCGATCCGGCATGGGCGTCAGCGGTGATCGCGCCGACGTCGAGGCCGAGCTCGCGGGCGCGGGTTGCTGCTTCGGCGATGAGGCGGGAGTCACCGGTCGAGCGTGCGTACAGCAGGTAGGAGCGGGCGAGGTTTTGGGCGTTGCACCTGGTGGCGGGGTCGGTGGCGTGGAGGAGGCCGCGACGGATGCCGTGGGAGATCTCGAGGATGTAGAGGTTGGGGGCGGTTTCGCCGCAGATGGGGCAGGTGTGTGCCCGCCGGCGGGTGTTGATGTCGGCCCACATTGCCTGCTCCGTGGCGACGGCGTCCTGGTGGGCCGCCGACGCCCAGGTGCCGAAGAGGGCCAGCTGATCAAGCATCTGGGGCCTCCAGCGCTTCTCGTGCGGCGCGCAGCTGCCGGGCGGTCGCGATGACCACTGCGGGAAGCAGACGCGTGGGGACGTGAGATTCCCGGACCTCCCCGGCGGTCCACGGTTCCATGCGCTCCCCGATGGGGTGCGCGATCACCGTGTCCGGGTCGATGAGCTCGAGGTCGTCAAGGGTGCGGATGATCTGCGAGTCCGGGGACGGGGACGTGAACAGGGCTTTCAGGTCGGCGAGGATCATTCCTCCCCTGCTGCTCGCGTCATCGCGGTGGGCCGCGATGATTTTGCGGATCTTGTCGGCGGGGATCATCTCAGTCATGCGGGGGCTCCTAGTAGTCCTTGCTCGGCGACGGCGGGCACGACGTCGCGTGCGTGTGGTGCACGGTCGCCGTCGTGGTGGTCGTGGTGGCGGTGATCGTTTCGGTGACCGTCGCCGTGGTCGACGCCGGCGGCGGCCCTGTCGTGGCGTCAGGGCCGGCAAGCGTCATCCACATCAGGCACGCGGCGACGATGCCGGTCCCACACGCGGCGGCGACGACAGCGGCAACGCCTGCAAAGCGGATCTTCGGCTCCGTCATCGCGGGATCGCCCCCAATTCGGCCAGGCGGACTTGCTCCGCCTCATCCAGAGCTGCACGCAGCTGCTCGATCGTGGCCCCCGGCTGCAGCTCAGCAAGAACCTCAGCCGCAGGCGACTGCCGCACTCCCGGCGCCATCCGCAGATGCATCAGGTCACACGCCGAGCAGCGTCCCGCCGCCGTTGCGCGGGCAATGACCTCCGCGATGGCGGGGACATCGCCGTACCCGATGATTGGAAGCTGCATCACCATCCAGGTCGCGTCTTCTTCTGACACGCCGGCGGCGACGAGCATCGCCCACGGCGTCAGCGTCGCTCTCAGGGGCATCACGCGACACCCCCACGCGCCGCGGTGGTCACCGTCTCCGGCGGCGACACCTGCTGGCGGACGATGCGGGCGACCAGCGGATCGTCTTCGAGCACGGCCGTCAGCTGATCGCAGGCTTCCGCCCGGGTCGAATACCAGCAGCCGGTGTCGAACTCCTCCGTGCCGCTGGGGATGTAGCGCACGGCGTACTGGGTCTTCATCGACGCAATGAACGTCAGCGACTGACGCAGCAGCTCGTGGGCCTCGTCGTTGCTCATTCCCTGCCACGTATCCATGCGGGCAAGGGCGTCCTTTGCCTCCTGCGGATTCACGACACACCTCCGATCGGGCGGGCGGCGACGGTGCGCACGCCTGCCACGTCCTTGTTCGTTTTCGTCATTTCCTCGTCCTCTCTTCCGTCCTCCACCGGCACCAGCTCTAACTGGCCCGGGACCTCCTCCGGCGGCTGCTTTCCTCGCTGGGTGATCCAGTGGTGCACCTGCACTCGCCTCACCGGCGGGAGGTTGTCCCACCAGGCGTCGGCGTTGGCTTCGTCCTGCCTCATTCGCGTCCCCCCAGACCCCGTCTCCGGCTGCCTCGCTTGGCCATCTCGATGCGAATCCGCTCAGCCGGGTCCTGCCGACGGCGGATGCGCTCGCGGATCTCCGGCGGCATCCCGACGCCTCCCCGCGCCCGTTTGGCGGGACACGACACCACGTGCGGTTTGAACAGCAACTCGCCTGCCGCGCGTCGCTCTGCGGCATCGTGTGGGCCCAGCGTCTCCGCCCGGCCGCCTACCAGCCGGACCACGCCGGCCGGGTCGCACGACGCATCGAGTGCGATGCGCTTGCCGGCGGTGGTGTCGCGCCACATGATCGGGTCGCCGCAGTCGCGGCAGTACGCCTCATCCGGGCCGCGGGGCGCCATCACCGCCACCTCCTCGGCAGCAGCAGACCGACGGTCTCCCGGACGGCGATCCACGCGCACACGCGCACCGTCGGGCGGCGCAGAGCCACTCCCCTGCGGATGCCGGCCGAGGAGGTCATGCGCCCACCACCAACGCCAGCATCACGGTGGTCCACAGCAGCGCAACCACCACGATTGCGACGAGGATCGTGCCATCGACGTGACCGCTCCTCCGGAAGGCGGCGCGGCACTGCTTGCGGCGCCGTGGTCGCTGCCGCGGCCCATACGTGCGCGGGACCCGGTCCGCGTAGAGAAGTCGTGCGGTCGAACACCACGTCGGGGTGACGGGGCCGTCCTCGGCACGGCGAACGGGCTGGTCGGTGGTCATCGAGGTTCCTCCAAATCACGGTCGATGTCGATCGCGTCGGCCCAGGCGATGAACGCGGCCAGGGCGGCACGGGTTTGTTGGTCGGGCTGGTCATCGATCCAGGTGCGCAGCTCCGACAAGGAGACGAAGCGGCCGACTCCAACCTGAGGGGGCCGAGGCAGCGTGGCGCGGCGCGGGATGACGAACTCGCGGGGCATCACGTCGCAGACGTCGCCCAAGTGCAATGCCCCGACGCGACGCGGTTCGGCATGCGAGTCGATCCAGGTGAGCATCACCAGGCGGCCACCATCTGCCGGGTACCGCAGGCGTGCAAGGAGCTGAACCGTCACGGCGTGACCTCCTCGATGCGTCGGACGGTGCACCACAACTCGCGGGCCGCCCACGTCCAGCCGACCGCTCCCGCGCCCCACAGCAGAGGGGTCGCGTTGAGCAGCTCGGAGGCCGTGATGGCGGCTTGCACCAGCGCATGGGCAGCCATCACGCCGGCGGAAACCGCCAGCATCCGGCCGACGAGCGCGATGCGGTCACGCGCGTCCCACACCGCGCGGTACGCGGCCCGGTAGCGGTGCGGGTACATGGCCTCGGCAAGCTCGTGTTCGACGTCGAAGTCGACGCGCACCCAAGCAGGAAGATCAGACACGGTCGCGCTCCTTCCGTGCCAGGCCGATGAACTCGGCGATGCGGGTGAAGTCGAGCCCCGCCCACCACGTCGACGTGCCATCGGGACGCACGCCGAGAACCACCGGGGCCTCACGGAATCCCATTTCGGCCGCGAACTGCAGGATCTCGTCGGTCATGTTCTCTTCGAGGACGGGCACGTCATGCCTGGTCAGCAGCGCCTCGGTGCGGGCACACGCCGCGCAACCGGGCTTCGTCCACATCACGACGCGCAGCGCGTCATCGCGGTGGCTCATGGTTCTGGTCAGCTCAGGCATTAGGCCACCTGCCTCGGGTCGCGGGGAAACCCCTCGACCATGACGCGGTCGACTTCGGAGGCAAGGATCTTCCAGTGCTCCCGGGATCCAGGTCGTTTGGGCAGCGTCCGGAGTCGGCCGGACTGACACCAGCGGTAGACGCGCTGGAGGTCGATATCGAAGATTGCCGCGAACTCGGCGACGGACACGGTCTGCCGGCCGGTGACGGGCCGGGTGACGTGGTCGGCCATCGTCATCACCCCTCGGGGGTTTGATCGGGTATCGTGCATGTCAGTTCCTTTCGAACTAGGAGCGGTCCGCGATACCTGTTGCGCCAGGTGCGGGCCGTTTTCTTTTTGAGGTGGATGGGTGGTGCGCAGCCCGGCCGGCCTGAGGAGATCCGCAGATGTGCAGGCCATGGGGCAGGGCTTGGCGGTGAAGAACACGAAACCGCGTTAACGCACCGGCGCCCGCCGGGGACTCGAACCCCGGTGCCTGCCAGTCGGGCCGCGCCACCGCGAACGCGGGGCGACTGTTTGTGCTGCACAGCGGGATAAGATCGAGCCATGGCGAATCCAGCGGAACTCCTTCACGCGCAGCTGACGAAATGGAATGGGCCCGAAAACGTGGCCGCCCGCAATACACGAGGCATTCCGGCGTCCCAGGGGTGGGAGGATCATCGGCGTGCCGTGATGCTCCTCAAGGACATCGAGGAGCTGTTGACAATCGCCGAGAAGAATCAGGGCTTGAACATGAGCCACGCCCGGCGGCACTTCGACCGCTGGACGCAGATGGTCTTCGCCTACCCCTACGGGTGGAGTTCCAGCGGCCAGCACAGCATCGACGCCGCGTCGCTCGAACAGCTCGAAGCAACCGCCACGACTCTCCAGATGGTCGTGCCCGAGTTCGTCGACGGCGGGCCTGAGGGATTCGCGGGATTCCTCGACGCTGTCCGCAGCCGGGTAGACGCCTTGTGCGATGAGGGAGAGTTCCTTCGCATTCACGCGCACAGGATCATCAACCATCTGCACGGACTGTTGGACGCTCGGAAGTACATGGGTGAGTTCCGAATCGCCAACGCGATCAACGACCTCAACTTCATCACCGAGGAACTCAAGAAGAAGAGCCCTAAGGACCCCTTCCTCCAGCAGGCTGCGACTAATGTCTGGTCCTTCTTCAAGAAGAACATCGCCGTTGCCTACATCGCAGGAGTCGCCATCACGGCGCTGCCCGAGCCCGACGAAGTCCTGGAGCTGGTCGCCACCCAGGTCCGCGAAATCACCTCGGGCTCCGACGCATCCGACGAGACTGACGGCGAGATCACGACCGAGGACGAGTCCTGACCTACCCATCGCCCCGCCCTCCCTTGCCGGCGAGGTCGAGCAGCTCGTCCATTGCCTCGTCGATGACTCGGCCCGACGGCCTGCCCGTCAGGATCTGCTCGCGGATCCTCGTCAGCACGCGGTAGGCGGTGAAGTATTCGAGGAGCGGCAGTCCCTCAGGTGCGTAACGGTGGTCGTTCATGGCGACATCGCCGGGCTTGATGCTGGACATCACGGCCTGCCTTTCTCGCCTCGGCGCGGCTCATCGGCCCAAACGCCTCCGCTTTCGTAGGGTTCACGCGGGTGCCCGTCCGGGCGCATCGACACCCAGTACTCGGCGATGACGGGCACTTCCGTGCCGTCGTCGGCCGGTTCCGTGGCCGGCACCCGGTACATCCGCTCGAAAGGAACGCCGGTCGAATAGGCCGCGCGGCCATCGTGGTGAAACTTGGCTTCGGCGCGAATCATCTGCATTGCCTGATCCAGCGCACCGACCAGTTCGGCGACGTCTTCGTTCTCGTCCGGGTAACCGAACCTGTGCCCCAACTGCTCCGTTACCCAATCCACGGGCAATGCCTTGCTGAGGTAGATCAACGAGTCGATGGGATCCCACGAGTTCATGACTTCACCGCCGCGAAGTAGTCGCGCCAGACGCGCTCCATCAGCGGGCGGTCGGCTTCGGTGTATCCGTTGACGCGGCGCACCTGGCCATTGGAGACGTTGAGGTCGTACTTCTCCGGCTCCCGCCCGTGCTTTTCGACGTAGGCCCTCTTGAGACGCTTACCGAACACGCCGGCGATCGACGCCAGTTGCTTCTTCGACAGGTTCTTTTCCCTGAGGAACTCCTGCGCGTACAGGGGGCGCGACCCCGCATCGAGCTCGGGGGCTTCGCCGAGTCCGCGCGCGAGAATGATGCGGGCCCGGGCTTCGAGATGGTCCGGGTGAATCAGGCCGCGGGCGGCCTGCGCCAGCTCCATCTGGGCGCGGGCCTGGTAGATCAGGGCATTGACCTGATGCTCATCAGCGCGGGGGTTGATGGCCCCGCCGGCAGTCCAGTAGGACTCGATGACGTCGGCGATTTCGGCCTGGTACGCGACCACGAGCGGGCGGGCCTCATCGGACACTCGGTTCTCGTCGATGGTGGCGAGCCACATCGTGAGGGTGCGGACGTCGATCAGCGTGTGCTCGCGGAACTGGACATCTCCGGGGACCTGCATGGTCATCTTGACCATGGAGGCCCACGACTTCCCGGTCAGTCGGCGCGATTGGCTGCGGTAGTCAAGTCCGATGGATTCGACCAACGGGCGGAACACCACATGCGGGGTGCCGTCGACATCGACGGCCTGGACCTGGTTCCCGTGGAACGGGATGGTGACGAGCTGGTTCATCACGCGGCCCCCGCTTCGCGCTTGCCGACGCCCGGCGCGGCGTCGGTGCCGGTGCCGCGGCCCGCTCGTTCGCGGGCGATCTGCACGGCGCGCTCGAGCACCCTGGTCGCGCCGTTGATGGCGAGGACATCGCCGTCGAGGTCCAGCTGGTGGACCGCCAGGCTCAGCGCGGTTTCGAAGTCCTGCAGTTCCCAGTCGGCGATCTCGCGGAGGTTGATGATCGCGTTCATCGCGCGGTTGGTCTGGGGGATCATTCCGGTGTTCATCACGCGGCCCCCACTTCGCGCTTGTCGACGCCCGGCGCGGCTTCGTCTTCATCGGCCCACATGATTGCGATGGGCGGGACTCCGAGGGCGGCGGCCATGGCGCGGAGGTGCTTGCGGTTGAGTGCGCGTCTGCCGGCCTCGATATTGGCGAGGGTCGGGCGGGCCATTCCGACGCGAGTGGCGAGCTGGTCGATGGTTGCGCCGGTGTACTCGCGGAGGGCCTTGATGGTGGCGCCCACCCGCTGACGCTCCAGCGCAGCGCTGTCTGTGTCAGTCATGTTTCAATTCCTTCCGGTCTTGCTAGCAGCATAGCGCGACCGCTTGAAACATGTCAACACTCTTGCTTGAAACACTTCCGGAAAGCTGCAAAATCACTGGTAGCCCCGGAACAACAATCACGTGATTTCATGCTCGTGTTTCAAGCAACCTTGGGGTTTCTTTCGTCAAAGCCTTCCTGGTGTTTCACTGTGTTTCTTGCAACACTGAAGGCATGGCAGATCTGAAGGCACTTGGACGGGCAGTTGCAGCCCGGCGCGCTTCGCTGGAAATGACGCAGGCGGACGTCGCGATCAAGGCGAGTGTGTCGGCCCGGTCCGTCCATAACCTAGAAAGCGGCGCGACATGGCCTCAGGCGGCCAATCGAGAGAGGATCGAGCAGGCTCTGGGCTGGGCGCCCGGATCCCTCGAGACGATCCGCGACGGCGGCGAGCCGACCGAATTGGACGGGGACGGGCCGTCGCAAAGCAAGTCCCTGTTCCCCGGCGGTACCGCCGACGCCAAGCGGATCATCAACGGGACGGCAGAGGCCATGCATCGGCCGGGCACCACGCTCGGCGACCTCGACGAGACGACGCGCGCGTTCTTCGACAGAGTGACCCAGCTCGCGACGATCAACGGCCTCGTCGGCGCCGTCGAGAACCCCGAGCACCCGCAGGCCCTCGCCGCGATCCGCGCGAGCCTTCGCGAGAACATCGGCCGACACGGCGTGACCCCCGACCTCGTACGCACCGTCGCCGCCGGCCACCTGGGCGACGTCGTCAGCCAGCTCGACGCGCCGCGCCGCGACCAGGTCGTGGAGCTCGCCTACCGGCTGCTGGACGAGCAGGAGTCGGAGGGCGGGGGCGCGAGCTCGTTCGAGGATCTGGACGAGGAGGTCAATGCCGTGCCCGACCTCGGGGTTACCTCGGATGGACAAGTGTGGGAACGCGATCGCCACGGCAATTGGGCCGCGGTCAGAACGATCAAGATGGAGTCGAGGGGCGTCATCTGGGTTGGCCGCCGTTCTGCCTTCATGCCCGCCGACACCGTCACGTCCCGGTTCGGCGACATCACGATCGTGGACAAGAAGGTCCTCCGCGAACTTCTACGGGAAGCCGGCAGCCGTGCAATCAAACCCGAGTCGATCGCGGCAGCAGCTCTTCAGTCCACGTCCTCCGTTCGCGACGACCTTGCGGCCCGGCGCGATTCGAACACTCCGCGCGGCCCGGTCCGGAACGTGGTGGATGATGACGACCCGACCGCGGGGATCGACTGGCGGGACTATGCGGCGCACCCGAAGACGGATCCGCTCGAGGAAGATAACCCCACTCCCTGACAGGAAACCGTGAGGAAGGTACGGTATGAACCATGAACAGGACGAACGCGATGCTCAGGGGAGCCGGCCGGATGACGCTGGCAACCTCCCCGCGGATCCGCGACGTCGCGGAGGAAGCACACCGGCGCAACCGGACCCGAACTCACCGGTCGTTCCAGAAGGTGGGGGACTCGATCCGTCTCGAGATCAGCCGCCGCTCCCTGGACTGAACTACACGGAGGTAGTCGAGGCGTACAGGATTGAAGGCCCTCTTCCACCGCCGCAAATCCTCGCGCAGTATGACGCCCTCGTTCCTGGCGAGGCCAAACGCATCCTCGACGACGCGCACGAAAACGAGGTCCTCGACCGCGAGGTCACCCGGAAGTCGTTTGACACGGCCATCACGCTGGAGAAGCGGGGATTCAACGTGGCAGCGGCCATCACGGCCTCCTGCCTCATTCTCGCTTTTTTGAGCCTGCTGTTCCTCGATCCGCCGGAGTCCATTGCCGGCACCGTCGTTTTCGGCCTCGGGAGCGCCACACCCATCGTCCTCGGGTTCCTCGGCAACCACCGGCCGCCGAAGCACAAGGACGCTAAGCAGCCACCCGCAGGGCCACCGGATGCTTGACGTTCCCGACCAGTTGGCCGACGCGATGGGCCTGCGTGTCGACGAGGTACCGCTCGACGACGATTGGCCGCACGGCCTATGGGTGCCAGAACGGCGGCAAATCATCCTCCGCCATGGCCTCGACCGCATCACCCGCCGATGCGTCCTCGCGCACGAACTCGGCCACGCGCATCACCGTGACATGCGATCCGGATTCGATTCCATCGATTCACGCGCTGAACGGCGGGCCGACGCATTCGCCGCACTGCTGTTGATCTCGCCGGCCGAGTACGCCCTGGCCGAGGAACTCCACGGGCCCGGCGTCGCAGGACTCGCGCACGCCCTCGACGTCACCCCTCACCTCATCCGCGTCTGGCGCGGAGAACACGAAAGGAAAGCCCCATGACCCATCCGAACCCCGAACGCCCCGAGCATTCCACCCCGCGCCCCGAAGCCACTCATTGGGCCGCACCACCACAGCCACAGGCACCACCCATGCCCATCCCCAGCCCCAACGGCAAGCCCTACTTCCGCTCCGGCGGCTGGTTCGAAGTCCTCTCCATCACCGCAATGGTGATCGGTGCGTTGATGATTGCCTTCGGCCTGATCGCACTTTTCAACGGTACTCCCGGCTCTGGCATGGCGACGGCTCTTGGTCTCGTTGTCGTCGTTCTCGGCGGCATCCTCGCCGCAGTCCTCCGCCTCGGCTCAATGCTGGAAAGCACGATCACCCAGCGACGCTGAACGAAAGGACAGCAGCATAAACGCGAGCCACGCGTTCCCCACAGGCAATAGCACCACCGCCGCCATCGTCTGACAGAAAGAAGAACGCCGACCCCGCCGCACGCCTTGGACAGCTTGCACGGCAGGGCCGGAGATACGGCGCCGCCACCGGCGGCCCGCTGACACGAAGGATACGACATGTCGTCCATCACCCCGTACCAGACAAAGGCCGGCCGCCGGTGGCAAGTGCAGTACACCAAGCCCGACGGCTCCCGAAGCCGGAAGCGTGGCTTCCCCACCAAGGCAGCAGCCACCGCCTGGGAACAGGACCAAGGCCATGCCCGCCGCGCCGGCTCTTGGGTCGACCCAGCAAGGGAGAAAACCACCGTCTCCGAGATCGGGACGCGCTGGCTCGCCGCACAGACCCACCTCAAGCCCTCCACGGCCGCCGTCACCGATCAAGCATGGCGACTGCGCGTCAAACCCATGTGGGGCCACCGCGAAGTCGGCAGCCTTCGCCCCTCCGAAATCCAAGAATGGATCGCCAGCCTCAACGTCTCCGGCTCCACCGCCCGGCGCGCCCATGCCTGTCTGGCGCAGGTCCTGGACATGGCGATTGCCGATGGGTGTCTTGTGAAGAACCCGGCGCGGGGGCTGAAGCTGCCGCGGCGGTCGAAGGCGGTGAAGGTGTATCTGACGATGGAGCAGGTGCGGGCGATGGCCGACCAGTGCTCGGTGAAGTCGGAGATCGTGTGGTTGCTGGCGACGTCGGGCATTCGGTGGTCGGAGTTGGCGGGCCTCCAGGTGCGGGATCTGGATCTGGGGCGGCGGCGGGCGCATTTGCAGCGGGCGGCGGTGACGGTCAACGGCAAGGTGGAGATCGGCACGCTGAAGTCGCATGAGGCGCGGACCGTGGCCATCCCCCGGTTCGTGTGCAACATGCTGGAGCCGCTGATCGAGGGGAAGCCGAAGTCGGCATGGGTGTGGGAGCGGGTGCCGGGCGAGCCGATGAAGCTTCAGGGCTCCGGGTCGTGGTTCCACGGGGCGCGTGACCGGGCGATGGCGGCTGATCCGAACTTCCCGCGGGTGACGATGCACGGGCTGAGGCACGTCGCCGCCGGGCTGTTGGTGTCGGCCGGTGCGAGCGTGAAAGTCGTCCAACGCCAGCTGGGGCATTCGTCGGCGGCGATGACGCTGGACGTCTATGCGGACCTGTTCGACGGCGATCTTGATGCGGTGGCCGACACGATGGAAGAAATCCACAACGGGCTCGGTGCGGTTCAGTCGGCCGTCACGCAGCCGAAGGCCGCGTAGCGAAGTGAGCCAAAACTGAGCCAAAAGCGAAAAAACCCCTGACCTAGGTGCAGGTCAGGGGCATTTTTCGGGCCAATCACATCCGGTTTCGAGTCCTGGCGGGGGAGCCGGACGACCTAACCCTTGCCCGTTCCGCTTAGGGAACACTTGGTCGAAAGACCGGGGTGCAGGCCGCTAACCTGCATGCATGGCGCTCTACGAAAAGCTGGTGTCCCCGGCCGACACTTCCGACATGCCGGACGACGTCGCCCGCGACATCCCGGCCAACGGCATGAAGTTCATTGCGGCCAATGGTCTGCAGAACGCCGGCGATCAGGTCATCAACCCGAAGACGGTGCTGCCGTGGCTGCTGACGTCGCAGGGCGCCCCCGGCCTGGCGATCGCGCTGCTGGTCCCCATCCGCGAATCCCTGTCGATGCTGCCGCAGGCGGCGCTGACACCTTGGGTGAAGCGCCGCGCCCACCGCAAGTCGGTGTGGGTGGCGGGGTCGGTGACCCAGGGCGCGATGGCGTTGATCATGGCGTTGTCCACGGCGGTGCTCGACGGGACGGCTGCGGCGGTGGCCATCCTTTCGGCGCTGGCGGTTTTCGCGCTGGGCCGTTCGCTCTGCTCGATCGGGTCGAAAGACGTCCAGGGGCGGACGATCCCCAAGGGTCAGCGCGGCCAGATCACGGGCTTGGCGACGATGCTGTCGGGCTTCGTCGCCATCACGCTGGGTCTGGGCATCCGCTGGTTCGGCGGCGACGATCTGCCGACGGCCGTGTTGACGTGGATGATCGCGATTTCGTCGTTGACGTGGTTCATCGGCGCGATCATCTTCCACCGCGTCACCGAACCCGCGGGCGAAACCTCGGAGGAACCCGCCGGATCGTGGGTGCGGGAATCCTGGGAGTTGCTTTCCGACGACGCGCCGTTCCGAAACTTCGTCATCGTCCGTTCGCTGCTGCTGGTCTCCGCCCTGTCGCCGACGTTTTTCGTGGCCCTGTCGGCCGAACGGGGCGACGGGGAACTCTCCGGGCTGGGGCCGTTTCTCATCGCCTCCGGCGCCGCCGCAATCCTCGGCGGCCGCATCAGCGGAAAACTCAGCGACCGGTCGTCGAAAAGCACCATGACCTGGGGTGCCGGCCTGGCCTCCCTGATCCTGCTGGCCGTGATGGCGCAGGTCGCCTTCGCCGAGGGCTGGTCCGGCTGGGCGCTGCCCGTCGCCTACTTCCTGATCACCCTGACCCACACCGGCGTGCGCGTCGCCCGCAAAACCTACGTCGTGGACATGGCCGAAGGCGACCAACGCACCACCTACGTCGCCGTCGCCAACTCCGCGATGGGCGTCATCCTCCTGCTCACCGGCGCCATCTCCGGCGGCCTGGCGATGCTCGGCTCCATGTGGGCCCTCGGATTCTTCGCCGTGCTCGGACTCGTGGGCGTGGCCATGGCCCGCGCCCTGCCGGAAGTGTCGGCGCAAACGCCCGAATAGGCATGACCCGTGGCCGCGGCCCTCGGCGGGTAGGGTTTTCGGGGGAATCCCGGGAAGAAACCAACGACGAACCGCACGACGAACGCACGAGGAGACGCACATGAGCAACGGCACCGGCACGCCCACCGCCGTCGTCATCCTGGCCGCCGGCCAGGGCACCCGCATGAAGTCGGACACCCCCAAGATGCTCCACGGCATCGGCGGGCGCACGATGCTGGAGCACGCCCTGCACGCGGCCCACGGCGTCGACCCGCAGCAGATCGTCGCCGTCGTCGGCCACCAGCGGGACAAGGTCATCGAAGCCATCTCCGAATGGGTCGCCGGCCGGTCCGAGGGATCGCTGTCCAACGGCGTCGGCATCGCCCACCAGGAAGAGCAAAACGGCACCGGCCACGCCGTCCAGTGCGCCCTGGACGACGTCACGCTCGCCGACTTCGAGGGCACCGTGCTGGTGACCACCTCCGACGTGCCCCTCCTCGACGCCTCGACGCTGACCGCACTGCTCGACGAGCACAACCGCAAGCCGCGCGCCGCCGTGACCGTGCTGACGTCGACCGCCGACAACCCCCACGGCTACGGCCGCATCGTCCGCAACTCCGACGGCGAAGTCCTGCGCATCGTCGAAGAAAAGGACGCCACCGCCGACGAACGCCGCATCACCGAGGTCAACTCTGGCGTCTACGCCTTCGACGCCGCCACCCTGCGCCACGCCCTGACCCAGCTCGACACCGACAACGCACAGGGCGAGCTGTACCTCACCGACGTCATCGGCATCGCCCGCGAAGCCGACCGCTCCGTGCGCGGCCACCGCATCGACGACGCCATGGTCGTCGCCGGCGTCAACGACCGGGTGCAGCTGGCGACCCTCGGCGCCGAACTCAACCGCCGCATCACCGAAAAGGCCATGCGCGGCGGCGCCACCATCGTCGACCCCGCCACCACCTGGATCGACGTCGACGTGCGCATCGGCCGCGACGTCACCATCCTTCCGGGCACCCAGCTGCTCGGCGGCACGGTCATCGGCGACGGCGCCACCATCGGCCCCGACACCACCCTGCGCGACGTCACCGTCGGCGAGGGCGCCACCGTCTACCGCACCCACGGCACCGACTCCGTCATCGGCGCCGACGCCGAAGTCGGCCCGTTCACGTACCTCCGCCCGGGCACCGTCCTCGGCGAGGAAGGCAAGCTCGGCGGCTTCGTCGAAACCAAGAAGGCCGTCATCGGCCGCGGCTCCAAGGTCCCCCACCTGACCTACGTCGGCGATGCGGAGATCGGCGAGCACTCCAACATCGGCGCATCCAGCGTCTTCGTCAACTACGACGGCGTCAACAAGCACCGCACCGTCATCGGCTCCCATGTCCGCACCGGTTCGGACACCATGTTCATCGCGCCGGTCAAGGTGGGTGACGGCGCCTATTCCGGTGCAGGTACTGTTATCAAGGACGACGTTCCCCCCGGGGCGTTGGCGGTCAGCGGTGGCCCCCAGCGAAACATCGAGGGGTGGGTCCAGCGGAAGCGGCCGGGCACCCCGGCGGCGGAAGCGGCCGAAGCGGCGCAGGCCGCGGCGGCCGACGCCCCCGCCGAATCCGACGGTGCCGCGGGCGATGACCCCGACGCCTCCGCGTAAGCCGAAGACCGATAAGGAAGGCCAGGCCGAGTAGATGACCGGCGAGTGGATCGACAACCAGAAGAACCTCATGCTTTTCTCCGGGCGCGCGCACCCGGAGCTGGGTGAAGCGGTGGCGAAGGAGTTGGGCGTCGAGCTGACCCCGATGACCGCCCGCGACTTCGCCAACGGCGAGATCTTCGTCCGTTTCGAGGAGTCCGTCCGCGGCTGCGACGCTTTCGTTCTGCAGGCGCACCCGGCGCCGCTGAACAAGTGGCTGGTGGAGCAGCTGATCATGATCGACGCCCTGAAGCGCGGTTCCGCCAAGCGCATCACGGCGATCCTGCCGTTCTTCCCGTACGCGCGCCAGGACAAGAAGCACCGTGGCCGCGAGCCGATTTCCGCCCGCCTGGTCGCGGATCTGCTCAAGGCCGCCGGCGCCGACCGCATCGTGTCGGTGGACCTGCACACCGACCAGATCCAGGGCTTCTTCGACGGCCCGGTCGACCACATGCACGCCATGCCGATCCTGGCCGACTACATCAAGGCGAACTACTCGCTGGAGAACCTGTGCGTGGTCTCCCCCGACGCCGGTCGCGTGAAGGTGTCGGAGAAGTGGGCGAACACGCTGGGCGATGCGCCGCTGGCGTTCATCCACAAGACCCGCAGCGTGGACGTGGCCAATCAGATCGTGGCCAACCGCGTCGTCGGCGACGTCGACGGCCGCGTGTGCCTGCTGATCGACGACATGATCGACACCGGCGGTACGATCGCCGGTGCGGTGAAGGTGCTGCGCGAGGCCGGTGCCGCCGACGTCATCATCGCCACCACCCACGGCGTGTTCTCCGACCCGGCCCGCGAGCGTCTGTCCAAGTGCGGCGCACGCGAGGTCATCACCACGGACACGCTGCCGCAGACGCACGAGGGCTGGGACAACCTGACGGTCCTGCCGATCGCGCCGCTGCTGGCGCAGACGATCCACGAGATCTTCGAGAACGGCTCCGTTACAACCCTCTTCGAGGGCCAGGCGTAGTTCTCGCCTCCGCCGCGGCTTTTCGCGCCGCTGCTTTGGCGCCGCCGCTTTTCGCTTGACGACGACCCGGCCGCTCCCCGCGAGCAGCCGGGTTTTCGCATCCGCCGGCTCGTCGTCACGCACGAACCGACCCCGCGGGAACAGGGGCGATTTCCGCCCGCCGCCCCCGATCGGGTAACATCCCACGAGTTATGTCTCGGCGAGGGTGGCCCGAGACGCGGGAACGACCCCGCGGCAACGGCCCCGTTATCGACGCGACGCATGCACCACCCGGCACCCGCCGCCACCTCCCCCGAACCGGGAAGCGCGGCCGACCCGGACCAACGCGTGCCACGTGATCGACTCGGCGAACCCCAACGATTTGCAGGAGTCAGATATGGCAAAGCCCAACATCGTCAAGCTGGAAGCCCGCGAGCGCACCGAGTTCGGCAAGGGCGCCGCCCGCCGCGCCCGCGTCGCCGGCGACATCCCCGTGGTCATCTACTCGAAGGACCTCGGCGCCCCGAAGCACGTCCTGGTCGACTCCATCGAGTTCCACGGCGTCATCCGCAACTACGGCGTCAACGCCGTCCTCGACCTCGACATCGACGGCGAGCCGCAGCTGTCCATGGTCAAGGCCCTGGACCAGAACCCGCTGACCCTCGACATCGACCACGCCGACCTCCTCGCCATCCACCGCGGCGAGAAGGTCGAAGTCGAGGTCCCGGTCATCCCCGAGGGCGAGCTGGCCCCGGGCGACGCCCTGCTCATGCAGGACGCCGACACCATCCTGGTGCTCGCCCCGGTGCTGTCCATTCCGGAAGAGATCGTCGTGTCCGTCGAGGGCCTGGACGTGGGCGCGCAGATCCACGCCGGCAACGTCACCCTGCCGGAGGGCCTGGAGCTCACCGACGATCCGGAGCTGCTGATCTTCAACATCGTCGAGGCCACCGAGGACCCGGCCGGCGACGTCGACGCCGACGTCGAGGGCATGGGCGAGGCGGAGACCCCGGACGAGCCGAAGGCCGAGGGTGCGGAGGCCGAGGGCGAGGAGTAAAACTCCTCCCCCGCAGCCGGCACCCCGCGTCGGTCCCCGACCGATTGCGCGTGCTTTGCGACGAAGCCCCCGCCGGGACGCTGTTTCCGGCGGGGGCTTCGCCATGCCCGGGGTGCGGCCGGGCCTCCACATGCCCGGTGTGGGAAGATGACGGGCATGTTCGGACGCTCGAAGACCTCCCCCGCCCCGTCGGACGCCCCGCCGATCCTCGTCGTCGGCCTGGGCAACCCCGGACCGAAGTACGCCGACACCCGGCACAACGTCGGGCAGATGGTGCTCGACGAGCTCGCGGAGCGGACGCTGCCGGTGCCGTCGACGTTTTCCGTGCACAAGCGGTCCAACGCCGAGATCGTGCAGACCCGCTGGACCGTCGGCGCCGGCGACGCGCAGACCGAGCGACAGGTGATCCTGGCGAAACCGCGGACGTACATGAACGTCTCCGGCGGGCCGATCAGCGCGCTGGCGAAGTTCTTCAACGTCGAGCCGACCGACGTCATCGTGGTGCACGACGAGCTCGACCTCGATCCCGGCGTCATCCGCCTGAAGCGCGGCGGCGGCGAGAATGGCCACAATGGGCTGCGTTCGACCTCGAAGTCATTGGGCACGAAGGACTACATGCGCGTGCGCATTGGCATTGGTCGTCCTCCGGGCCGCCAGGATCCAGCTGATTATGTGCTGCGCAACTTCAATGCCAAGGAGCGCGAGGAACTCGCTTTCACCCTGCCCACCGCGGCGGAGGCAGTGGAGCTAATCGCCAGCCACGGGCTGGAAATTGCTCAAAACCAGGTCCACGGGCGGTAGTAGCTAGCGGCAAGGCAGCAAAGAGCCCCCTTCCCTCCCAGCTTTCACAGGGATGAGGAAGGGGGCTATTTTCGTGCTCTAGGGAGCCTCAGCCTTACAGCTCGTCGATGTTCGTGCTGCTCGGCGTGTTCGTCGGCGGTTTCGCTCTGCCCACCGAGCGCCTGGCGGTGGGATTCGGGAAGCTGCGGCAGGGCGCCCGTTAGGGTATCGACCAGGTGATGAGGATCAGGCGCCCGGGGAGCTCCCCGTCCGGCACGCCCACGACTCGGCGTAGCGACCGCCCTTCGCCAGCAATTCATCGTGCGTACCCCGTTCTGCGACCGTCCCGTCCTCCGAAAGCACGACGATGAGGTCGGCATCGCGGACGGTGTGCAGGCGATGGGCGACGACGATCACGGTGTGATCGCCGCGCAACGCCTCCATCGTGCCGATGATCGCCCGCTCAGTGGCCGCATCCAGCGAGGACGTCGGCTCGTCGAGAAGCACCACCGGGGAATCCTTCAGAAGCGCCCGGGCGATGGCGAGGCGCTGCCGTTCGCCTCCCGACAGCAGCGTCCCCTCCTCCCCCACCGGGGTATCCCACCCGGAAGGCAGCAGCTCCACGATGCGGTCCACCCCGGAACGCCGGGCGGCCTCGCGCAAGCGGTCCCCGTCACCGGGCCTGGAACCGAATTCGGGGTCGGCGAAGACCACGTTGTCCCGCACGGACGCGTCGAAAAGGAACGTCTCCTGGAACACCGGGGTCACCAGCGAGTTCACGCCGTCGGTGCCGATCCGAGGCAAGGGCACCCCGCCGATGAGGATCTCCCCCGAGTCCGGATCATGAAAACGCGACAGCAGCCGCATGACCGTCGTCTTGCCCGCCCCCGACGGTCCCACTACAGCAACCAGCGCTCCCTGAGGTGCACGGAAGCTGACGCCGTCGAGAACCTTCTTATCCCCGTACCCGAAGCTCACGCCGCGGAACTCCACGTCATGCCCGTCGGGCAGCTCCGGTGCGGCAGGTTCGGGAAGGGCTGGGATCGCCCGCAGGTCACGCAACGCAGCCAACGTGTTGCGGCCCGCACCGAAACCGCCGGACAACGCTCCCGCCGTGGTGATCGGTCCGGTGAACTGGACGAGCACGATGAGCATCGGCGCCAAATGCGTCGGCACCATCCCGCCCGTCGCGGCGACTGCCACGGCGACGATTACCGCCGCCGTGAACACCGCATGGACGACCGAACCCAACCGTCCGATGGCCGCCCCCTGCGTCGACGTCGCCTTCGCGAACGCATCGTGTTGGGCCCGGATCGCCTCATCCACCATCGCGTCCGCCGCCGAACCGTCGCCCGCGGCACGAATCGCCTGCTGGCAGCGGGTGAACTCGATCAGCCTGCCGGAGACGGCAGCGACGGCGTCAGCATGCGCTTCGTCCGACTCCCCGCCGACCCGGCCAATGGCCCGGTAGGCGAAGAAGATCACCGGCGCCGACGCGACGAGAACCAAACCGACGCGCCAATCCACCGCCAGAATTCCGAAGGCGATGACGGTCGGCGCAACCACCGCGGCGATGACGGGCCGCAGGATCACGTGCGGCACGGACGCCGCAAACGCGATACCCGACGACGCCATCTCCGAAAAGCGGCCGGCCGTGGACTTGGTGACGTACCCGAGTGGCAACGTCAGCACGCGTTCGCCCAGGGAACGCAGCAGGGACGACAGCACCGCTGCGGAATTCGCCCTGCCGACCGTCCCCGCGGCGAGAGACAGCACCGCATGGGCGGCCGCGAGGCCGGCGATGACGCCGGTGAAACGCCACGCCGTCGCATCATCTCCCTCGGCCAGAGCCGACAGCAGCGGCAGCAGCGCGACGAACGCCGCTCCCTGGGCCAGCGCGGCAAGCGCGGCCAACGCAATGAGCCACGCCAGCGTCATTCTCGAGCGCCGATCCGTCATCGACCATAAGTCCCGAATCATCGGTTCCCCGCCTTTTCATCGTCTGATTCAGTGCCCCGCGGGGCGGATGGTTCGTCGTCGAGCGCGAACGCGCGCCACAAATCCCGGTAGCGGCCACCGCGCGCAAGCAACTCGTCGTGGGTACCCGCCTCCGCGACCGCTCCCCCATCGAGAACGAGGATGCGGTCGGCGTTGCGGATCGTGCTCAACCTGTGCGCGATCACAATCACCGTCCGCGAACGGGCCAAACGCTCGATTGCGGACTGGATGAGGGCCTCGGAAGCCGGATCCGCGTAAGCGGTTGCCTCGTCGAAGATGAGCACCGGCGCGTCCGTGACGATCGACCTCGCGATGGCCACGCGCTGCGCCTCGCCACCGGAAAAGGTCACGTCGACGTTGACCACCGAATCCAGGCGCTTCGGCAGCGCCTCGATGACCGCATCGAGGTTCGCGAGCTTCGCGGCCGCCATGATTTCGCCGTCAGTGGCGTCTCTCCTGGCCAGCCGGATGTTCTCCCGCAACGGCAGCGTGAGCAACTGCGGATCTTGGAACACCACCGACACCGAGCGGTGCACGTCGCGCACGGCGATGTCGCGAAGATCGACACCGCCCAGCAGCACCGAGCCTTCAACGGGGTCGTAGAAACGCGCCAACAGCCGGGCGACGGTGGACTTTCCGGAACCGGAGGACCCCACCAGCGCAGTGAGGGTCCCCGGTTCGAACGTCGCGGACATCCCGTCGAGGACCCGCGGCCCATCGCCGTAGGAGAAGACCAGGTTCCGGACCTCGAGCGTGCCTCCGCGCGCGGGCACCGGATCGGCGGGCTCGGCAATCGGCGGCGTGCCCAGCACCTCCGCGATGGACTTCAGGGCGGCGATCCCCGCAATGATGGGTTCGGAGTTCATGGCCACCCGCACGATCGCCGCGGAGAGTCCGAGGCCGAGAACCAGCCCGGCGACGAGACCCTCCGGTGTGCCGTCCGCGGCGTCCCTCAGAGCGAGGCCGGCGCCGCACACCACTGCGAGGACCGTGATCGGAGACGTCACCACGTCGATGAGCCCAAGATAGATGTTCGACTGCCGGGACCAGGCGGACCACGCGCGGACGAACGACGACGCCGCGGCATCGTAGCGGCCCGAGCCCTGGTTGGCGCGTCCGAAGGACTTCATCACCGGGATGCCGCGCACCAACTCGATAACCGCGGCCGTCACTCCTTCGGAGGCTCGCTCGTAGTCGCGCTGAAGGCCGGCGCCACGCGACATCATTACGCCCATCAGGGCGAAGGTGACCAGCACCGGGACGACCGCCACCGCCGCGATCCGCCAATCCACCGCGACGAGCGCGATGAGGGAAAGCAGGGGAACCAACACCGCCACCACGGTCTCACCGACGGTGTGGCCCATGAGCTGGTGGACAGCCGCGACGTCCTTCTCAACCGACCCGATGACTCCCGACGAGCGCCGGGCGTCCAGCCAGCCCAGCGGCAACTTCCGGATTTGGGCTACCAGCCGGCACCGGAGGTGGAGCTGCAGGTCGTTATCCGCCCGGTGCGAGAGCATGCCGGCGGCGCCGTCCGCGACCATGCGCACCGTCGCGGCGACGACGATGACAGCCACGGCCAACCACGTCCGATGCGCCGGGGCCTCCGGGTACGTCATCGCGATGTCGATGATGCCGACCAGCGAAGCGACGGTAGCCACCGACGACAGGGCGGACAACGCGACCACCGCACGCATCCGGGTCCGGATTGGGGCGAGCAGCGACCACGGGCCGACGGTCCCGTCCACGGCGCTCACTTGCCCGCCTCCCCGATCGCGCTCTTCTTCGCGAGAGTGCAGAAGTACACCATGCCGGCGCGTGAGGCTCCGCCCAGCTTCAGCCCGTTGGCTTCGGCGAGGTCATCGAGCTCGCTGCCCCGAAAAACCCGGTGGCCCATCTTCGCCATGACGGCCATGTCGACCCGCTCGTTCACGCCGGGATCCTCGGCGAACGTCTGCACGTAAGCGATGCCGCCGTCGGCGAGCAGCCCGGCGACCCGGCCGAGCGCGGCACCCGCATCCTTCATTTGGTGGAGCGCGCCGCACACCCAGATTTCATCGGCCCCGCCGGGCTCTCCCGCGAGCGGCGCGAGGACGTCGGCGACGTGGAATTCCGCCCGGGCCCCGAGCCCGTCGACGGCGGCGCGTTCGCGGGCGATGCGGATCGCATTGGGCGACAGGTCGTAACCGACGATGTTCGCCCTGCGATATCGAGGCTCGGCGGCGAGCATGCGGGCGAGCCACCCGGTTCCGCAACCGAGGTCGAGAACCCGGGCCGGCGCATCCGGCCCGGGATCCAGCGCACGGAGCTTCCGATACACGGCGGCGTCCATCGGTTCACGCGCATAGCGGCTGAGGAACCTCGGCTGGACCTTGTCCTCGTAGGCCGCGAGGAGTCTGCGGTTGTTCTGGACAATCTGGGCAATCGACTTCATCTGGTTCTGTCTCCTGGGTGTGTGGGCCGCGTCCACGCGGCGGTTTCGGGTTAGGTGCTCGGGTTCGCGGGCCGTCGTCGGCGGCGATGCCCCCGTGGACGTGCCCGTCATGCAGACTCCCCCGGCCTCGTTTTCACGGCGATGCCCCACGCCGCGAGCACGGCGATGCCTAAGAACCAGGCCGCGCAGACCACCAGACCCGCAGCCCCGGTGCCGTTGACGGCCTCGCCGGCCGCGGATACGGGGGTGTGCCCGGCGATTCCGCGCAGGAGGGGACGGAAGTGGTCGGCGGGCATGAGCACCGTGTTGACGAACATCGCAACGATGATTAACGGGATGAGGGCCACGGAACCCTGGGGGCTGGTGATGGAGAACGCGATGTACGTGCCGGTGCATGCGGCCGCCGCGGCAACCATCGCGCCGGTCACCGCGATCCTCCACCACCAGGACACCTCCGGTGGGCCGTCGGAAAGCAAGGCGGCCACCGCCGCGACGACGGCCGTCATCGCCATGATCCGGATGAACTCGGCAATGATCCGTGCGGCCGGCACGGCCGCGTACGGCGCCGGCATGGTGATCAACCGCTCGTGGAAGCCATTGCTGCGTTCAACGAACACGGTGGACGATCCCGTGATGGCCAGGATGAACGCCCACGCCGTCACGACCAGGATGATCGCGTTCCGGAGTTCGAACTCTCCGGTGAGCTGCCTGACCAGGCCACCGAACATGCGGTTGACGATGAACAGGTACACGAGCGGAGCAATGAACGTCATGAACCAGAAGTCGGGGCGCCGCAGCCAAATGTGGGCGATGCGCCGCAGATGCACGAAGATGGCGCCAATCATGATTCGCTCCTCGAGGTGAACCGGCGGATGAACAGGACGATTCCGGCGACCGCCGCGACACCGAGCCACAGGGCGGCCTCTTCCCCGGCGCGATCCGGGAAGGCGTCCGGGGACGCCGCCCTAATCACCTCGATCACCGGCGAAAAAGGCATGTGGCGCACGATGTCGCGAAGGGAGCCGTCCAAAGCGGTCGCCGGAATGAACGCGGTGGAGAACATGAGCAGCAGCATTTCCAACGCCTGGATCGATGAGGCCGTCGACACCGGGGCGGGCACCATCAGAATCACCCCGTCCGTGACCAGGGACAGGACCGCCGCGGCGAGCAGCGACCACAGGACAGTCCACGCGACGTCACCGACAGCCATGTCGAGGCCGCAGGCCCACGCGACGACCAGCAGCGCCGCGATCGACGCGGACATCCGCAGCACATCGGTGGCGAGCCTGCCGGCGACATAGCCGCCTGTGGCCCCGGGCAACACGCGCACGCGGTCAACGAGCCCGGATTCGACGTCCTGTCCCACCGCCATCGCCGACGCCGCGGCAGTGAACATCGCCGCCTGGAACAGGCAGCCGCCGAGCACGAAACGCAGGTACCCGAAGCCGGATTGCCCCGCCGAGTACCCAAACACCGCGTACAGGCACAGCAGGAAGAGGGGCGGAACTACGAACATGGAGATCAGCGACGCGGTGTTGCGTCGCAACAGCAGCAGATCCCGACGGAGAAACGCCGCGACCGACGTCGCACTCATCGCGCCGCACCCCCTGCGTTCATCGATATGAACACCTCGTTGAGGGTGGGCGGCGACACGCTCAGCGAATCCGGCGACGCTTCCGAGGCCTCCATCGCCTGCGCCACCGCCTCGAGGACCCGCGGTCCGGGGTCGACGTCGAGGGACACCGACTTCCCCGCGACGCGGGCGCCGTCTAGGCACGTTCCCCCGAGGCAGCGGGCGAACACCTCCGCCTCGGCGGCGGTGGCGAAGGACACGCGGAGCACGTGCGACCCGAAGTCGCGGCGCAATTCCTCTGGCGTTCCGCTGGCGACGATGCGGCGATCCTTGAGCAGATGGACGTGGTCGGCCAGCGCCTCCGCCTCTTCCAGGTACTGGGTGGTCAGCACCAGGGTCATTCCGTCGTCCCGCAGTTGCCGGATGAAGCCCCACAGCTCTTCGCGGCTGACCGGGTCCAGCCCCGTCGTGGGTTCGTCGAGGAACAGCAGCCTGGGCACGACGCACAGCGACGCGGCGATGTCGAGGCGGCGCCGCATGCCACCCGAATAGGCCGACGCCAGCGTCGAGGCACTGTCTGCGAGCGAGAATTGTGCGAGCAGTTCCGTCGCGCGGGCGGCCGCGGCGGCGCGGTCGAGTCCGCGCAGCCGCCCGAAGAACTCCAGGTTCTCCCGGCCGGTGAGGTTCTCGTCGATCGCCGCGAATTGGCCGGTGGTGGCAATGTCAGCGCGCACGCCCGCCGGGTCCTCTTTCACATCGCGCGAGAAGATGCTCACCTCGCCGGAGTCGGCGGTGATGAGCGTCGACAGGATTCGGATGAGGGTGGTCTTGCCTGCACCGTTGTGGCCGAGGAACGACACGATCGCCCCGGTGGGCACGGTGAAACTCACGCCGTCGAGCACATGCTTGCGCATCCGGGCACCGCGCTTTCCCTTGCGCCCGCCGTCCGGCGGGGCACCTGCCCCGCCTTCGGGCGGGGTGCCCGCTTTGCCCGCAATCGGGTAGCTCTTCGTGAGGTCGCGGACGACGATCGCCGCACCTCGTTCAGCTTGATCCGTCATCGTTTCCCCTTTTCTTTGGTATCGCAGTGGGCCGCTGTCGGCAGCGGCCCCGTGGTCGGGTTGTCATGTGGCACCTCGATATGGATGCCCGCATCGCGGGCGAAGGCGAGGACCGGTTCGAGGAGCCGGGGGTGGCCGACGAGATCCCGGCACCCCGGCGCGACCGGCTTCCCCGCGACCGCCACAACGGTGGCGGCAGCAATCGCCGCGGTCATTTTGTAGGAACCCGGGCCAGTCGCCCGGACGACGGTCGTCTCGGCCGGTGCCTGGTCACGGCCTCGAACCACCTCGGGGGATCGGCGACCACCTCGGAAACCGGCAGCAACACCTGGTCGTACCCACGAAAAAGGGCGTAGACGTGGAAGCCAATCAGCGAAAGGTTGTGGGTCAAAGGTAGCCACGTGAGCATCTTGTTCTCGTACCGGTGCGCGTGGCGTGGGATCGTCGCGCGCAGACCGTTCAGCACGGACTCGTTGGTTACGATGACGCCCTTTGGCGATCCCGTGGAGCCGGACGAAAACTGGATAAGGGCTTCGCCGGCCGTCCCACCTCGCACCGGGAACGCGGGGACCGCCCCGGCGCCATCCCCGGAATCCACGTCCCCCGCCTGAGAGAAGTCCGATTCAGCATCACCCGGCATCGCCGCACCCGGTTCCGCGGCAGCGTCATTGACGATGGACACGTCGAGCAGCCGGTCCTCGCCCACGACCACGGCACCGTTTGCGCCGGTGAGCAGCGTGTGACTGCGTTCGTCGACCAGGATCGGGGCCCCGGGCATCATGTCCGAGAGCGTCCGCACCCTGTCGACGTCAACCGGGCCCGACACCGGCGGCGCAAGCGCCGGAACCGCGCCGGCGTAGACGCAGCCCCAGAACGCCCGGATGAGCCCGCGGTTCTCCGAAACCTGGAAGATCACGCGATCGCCGGGGCCGATGCCGGCTTCGGCCAACCGAGTCGCAGCCGCCACCGCCTCCGCATGGACCCGGCCATACGGGACGAAGACGTCCCGCCGATTCTCGACGAAGGTGATCCCCTTTTTCGTCTCATCGGCCTTGTCCCGAAGCACGTCGCTGATGGTCCGGATCGTGTTCATTGGTACCTCTTTCGGTTGTCGGCGCCATGCCGATGCCGGGCGGACCGGGCCGCATGGCGTGACCCGGCGGATGTGTCTGAAGGGTTGAAAGGGTGAAGAAACTGGGTGGGGCGCGTCTCCGCACAAGCTCGGAAACGCTCGCGGGCCCGGGACCCGCCGGTTCCGGGTGCCCGTCAAGTCACTGCGGACACCAGGGCGGCGACGAAGGCCGCGGCGGACGCTGCGGCCACGAACCCGTCACGCACTCGCCAGGGGTAATCGGTGCGGAAGGTGCGCCGCGGATGGCGGCCGAAGTTGCGCATCGCCAGGGTCAGGGACAGCTTTTCGGCGCAGCGCACGGCGCTGACGAACAGGGGAAAGGCGATGCGCGCGGGCGTCGTCGCGCGGATGAAGCCGGAGCGGAAAGACTGCCCCGGTCGCATCGAGCGCAATCTAATCGCCCATGTCAGATGGGGGATTTCGCTGCGCAGGAACGCCGCGATGCTCACCCCGGAAATCGCTATGGTGCACCATGTGTAGGGCACCCGGAAGCGTTGCACCATGGCGTCGAAAAGCTCCTCGACGCGCATGCACGCGGAGACCAGGACCGTCCCCGCGAACACGGCCGTCAGCAGCAGTCCGTGATGGATGCCGTGGCGGACGGCCTCCGCCGGATCCCCACCGCCGTAGAACTCGGAGCGCCACCCGAGCAGGCCGAAGAACACCCCAATCAACAGGACGAGGAGGACCTTCCCCGCCGTCGCCCGAACGTCGCGTTCCGCGATCGCAGCGAGTGCGAGGAACGCGACCCCCGTCAGCGCGAGAACGGCGTCTCCGCCGGAGAGCAGCCCGGCGACAAGGACGAGCATCACCGCAGCGACAATCGTGATGGCGTTCAACCCCACGCGCCTTCGAGCGGCAGATTCACTGGTCCAGGGGCTTTCGTCCAAGGACGTCCGTGCGCCGACCGCGGGCAGTGCGCGATCCCGCCGGGACGACTCCAGGGAAGCCGGCACGTCAGCTGCGGGACCGGACCAGGCGACCTTCCCTTCGGCGACGATGCTCGCCCGATCCGCCCACGTTCGCGCGGCACGGCGGTCGTGGCACGTGAACACAACGGTTCCGCCGGCCCGGGCGTATTCCGCTAGCGCATCCAGTACGATGCGCGAGCTCGGCGAATCCAGGTGCGCCAACGGCTCGTCGAGAAGCAGCAAACGGCGATTGGCCGCCACCGCCAGGAAGATGCCCAACCGTCTTTTCTGTCCGCCCGACAGGACGAACGGCGAGACGGGGTCAAGTGCCCGGGGGCACAGGGCTTCCCGCAGTTTCCGCAGGTCATCGGTGCCGAGTGGCCCGTGCGGGTCCGTGCCGGCCAACGCGGAGTCGATTTCCGCGGCGACGGTCGCGCGGGTGAACTGGTGCTCGGGGTTCTGGAACGCCCACGACGCGAAGGCGTCGGGAGCGCGCCGGGCTGGCTCGCCGTCGATCCGGATGTCCGCTCCCGCCTTCATCTGGCCCGACAGCACCGCCAGCAAGGTGGACTTACCAGCTCCGTTGGTGCCGACCAGGGCATGGATCTCGCCCCGTTCCAGTGTCAGCTCGGCCCCGTTCAGGATCCGCTCCCTGCCCCGGGTCACATGGGCTCCGGTCAAGGCCAGCAGTGGAACGGCGTCCGCCTCCGATTCCGGATCGGCGCCATCCCCGGCTCCCCGGGGCCTTCGCCGCCGGCCCGGACTGAGACGGTCCGGTGCCCCCGTGCCCGGCGTACTGGCGTCCGGCGCTCCGGCGGTCGCGGCCGACGTCGCAATGCCCTTCACCGCGATGCCCTCCGGCGCTCCGTGCGCGGCGACGCTCCCGTCCGCATCGAGGATTGTCACCGTGTCAACCCACCCGTCGAACGGACGGAGGTCGTGCTCGATGAGCAGGATGACGCGCCCCGGGGCCCGCAAATCACGGATGGCGGCGAACAGCGCCCGCCGACCGTCCTCGTCGACGTGGGCCGCGGGCTCGTCGAAGATCATGACCTCCGGCGCCCTGGCCACCGCACCGGCGATGGCCATCCGCTGGCGTTGCCCACCCGACAAAGCCCACGGATCCTTCTCCGCGAGCTCTGACAGCCCGAGCTCCGATAGGGCCTCGGCTGATCGCTTGGCGACGATGTCGGCTTCCACGAGGGAAAACTCGAGGGCCATGGACACGTCATCGACGACTCGGAGCGTGAGCACCTGCGTCGCCGGATCTTGCCCGACGAAGGTGACCCGGTCCCCGTCCACGGGGCGTTCGGTGCCGTCGGCATCGACGATGTGCACGAATCCGGCATGGTCGATGGGGATGTGCGAGGGGATCAGTCCAGCGATAAGGTGGGCCAGGCTCGTCTTTCCGCATCCCACGGGTCCCGTGATGGCGTTAATCGTGCCGAAATCGAAGGAGAGATCCACCATGTCGGGTGCCCATCGCCCATCGGCGTGCCGCACGCCCGCACCACTAACCCGTAACCGGGCCGGGGCCGTCCCGCGTGTCGCACCGGCGCACGCGGGTGCTCCGCCGGTCACCGGGTGACCCCGCGGCTGCGAAGCCCCTTTGCGACGGCAAAGCCCAGGACCAAAAACACCAGGCTCGATGCCAAGGCTACGGCGAAGCTGATCAGGGTCATGGGCGTGGTCGGCGAGTCGACGCCGACTGCGCGCGGGGCCATCGTTCCCATCAGCGCGGAGAACAATATCGCCGATGCTACGAACTGGGGACGCGTCCACCGCCGGTACAGGGTGATCATGAACGGAAGCTCGATGAGTAATCCTTCCATAATCAGCGCCCCGATTGCGGCGACGCCGAACGGGGTGGTCGCCGCGGACACGACGCCCATGGCAAGGCACGCGATAAGGCTCGCGCCAGGCTTGCGGACGACGATGAGGGGAACAACGCACGGCAGGAACCACAACCCGAGCGTCGCCGCGACGAGATAAACGTGGGCGATGCCAGCGAACACCTGCAGGTAAGTCAGGGGCACGACGATGAGAGACCCCGCGACGCCGATTGCGGCGGCGACGAGCATGTCGCGGGTGGATGGTCGGCCACCCGCTGCGACCGGTGCGACGTGCACCAACCGCCCGTCACCCGTCCCGTCTGGGCCCGCGTCCCCGGCTTCCCCTCCGGAGAGGGGTTCTCCGGTCGATCCACGTTTTCCGTTCATCGTCGCCGCCTCGCTTCCGTTGCCGATTCCCAATCGGGAACACCACCTGAAACAGTATTAGGTTAGGCATTGCTTATCGTCTTACGCCAGGCTCAATTTTCTGACCTTACCCCCGCCCCCCGTTACCGTGATGGTGCCCCCTCACGGGGGACGGTCACCGGGCCCGGCATGGCTTATCTGCGTGAACATTTCCATAATCCGGAGTGTTGCCGCCGGGCACCGGGGACAACCGCTGACAGCTAATAGGGACACGGCCCAAACAGAGGTCTCGTCGTAACGTGGGTGCCTGCAACGGATGTCCAAGACACCGGTGACCAGCCGCAACAGAAGGACACCACCATGGAACCGTCCAGAACACCCGACATCATCATCGGCCTCGACGTCGGCAAAACCGGCCACCATGCCTGCGCGCTGACCACCACCGGCGAGAGAATTTACGACAAGCCGCTGCCCCAAGACGAAGCCGCACTGCGCGAAATCCTCGCGTCCATGCAGGCCCACGGCAGCGTTCTCATGGTCGTCAATCAACCCAACACGATCGGCGCCCTGCCCATCGCAGTGGCCCGCGACTGCGGTTGCACGGTCGGATA
>NZ_KV787136.1:30878-31760 GCF_001807025.1 Corynebacterium sp. HMSC11E11
GGTTGCACGGTCGGATACCTCCCCGGCCTAGCCATGCGAAAAGCAGCCGATCTCTACCCCGGACGATCAAAAACCGACCGCCGGGATGCATTCATCATCGCCGACACCGCCCGCACCATGCCGCACACACTGCGGGCAGTCGACCGCGACGACGAGACGCTAGCAGCGCTGAAGATGCTCGCCGGATTCGACGACGACATCGCCAAAGACGCCACCCGAACGAAAAACCGCCTTCGCAGCGTGCTCACACAGATTCACCCCGCACTCGAGCGCGTCTTCGCAGGCGAGATTCTCTCGCGCACGCTGGTGCTGGACTTGCTCATCCACTACGGCGGTCCGACAAAACTGGCCGCCGCAGGTCGAGGCCGAGTCCTGAAGTGGATGCGCAACCGCGCCAAGAAGGACCCTGCTGCCCTGGTTGACGCAATTTTCGCCGCCCTTGCCGAGCAAACCGTCACGGTACCCGGCACTGCGGCGGCGGAATTGGTCATTCCCCAGCTGGCGGCGAACATCAAAGCGCTTCAAGCACAGCGCGACACGATCGCCGGGCAAGTCGAAGAGATGTGCGAATCGTTCCCTCTTGCCCAGGTCTTGATGTCGATGCCCGGCGTAGGCATCAAGACCGCTTCTAACATCTTGTTGTCCATCGGCGATTGCCAGGACTTCGCCGATGCCGCGCACTTGGCCGCTTACGCCGGCATCGCGCCGATCACCCGGCGGTCGGGTACGTCGGTCCGCGGCGAGTTTCCCACCAGGGCCGGCAATAAACAGTTGAAAAAACGCGATGTTTCGATCGGCGTGGATCGCGTCGAACTGCCATCCCGCGTCGCGCGACTACTACCTGCGTAAACGGGCTCTTCAGGATTTAGAGTGCGTTGATCT
>NZ_KV787137.1:0-7514 GCF_001807025.1 Corynebacterium sp. HMSC11E11
GGTCAGCTACGCACTCCGAAACGCGAAGAGCCGGTTTGGGCCGGGTCGTAAGCCGGGGAAGTGATTAGTAGCTCTGGGGTTGTGTTCGTTGCTAGCCCCTCCCTACTGCGTCCCGATCGTGCTAGTCCAGGTCCGCTAGCGGATGCTGTCCTTCGCCTGTGCGCTTTTGGGCAGGACCTGATGCTGTTCGCGGTCGCGGCCTGACGAGTTCGGGTGGGCTGGTGAAGCGTGACCTTCACGGTCGCCGGTCCAGCTGCATCGCAGGGCGCCGGTCGTGGGGTCGGTGCCGTTGGCGTGGACGTTGGCTGCGCCACAGTCGCCGTGGAGGACTGCGCTGAGGTCGTCATGGCCAGCGCGTCAGTTGGGGGTTCGGGGCCGGCGCCACCAGGTGCCGTATCCGGGGCGTCGGTGGGTGCACAGCTCAGGTCGAGTTGTGGCACGATTGTAGGTATGTCCAATCGGAATGATTTGTCTTACGCACGCGAATTCAAGCTGAGTATCACCCGTGCGCTGGGTGATCAGCTGTTCGAAGCTATGGACGAGACGAGTATTGCTCGCCTCACGCAGGAGAACATCGATGCGCTTGAATCTCGTCCGGGCGTTTATGAACTCCACAGTAAGTTTGATGACGGTTGGTGCCGTGTTTACGTGGGGAAGGCTTCAAAAAGCCTGCCACAGCGACTTTCGAGGCATAGATTTAAATTGTCGGGGCGGGAGAACGTTGAATTAGCCGATATGGCGTTCAAGTGTGCTTATGTTGATGAAGATTTCGATTCGTCGGCTCCGGAAAAGATGCTTATTGCTCGCCACCAAGCTACGGGTGATGTGGTCTGGAACAACAACGGTTTTGGAAACAATGACCCGGGAAGGCAGAGGGACACGTCGCTTGTTAGAGTGGATCATTTCGATGCCCAGTATCCGGTGAATCTCGATATTTGCTATTCCGGTGATGATCTGGGAGTCGGAGCTGGTTCTGAGGTCTACGTCGCGCTCGATTCGCTTAAAGCGCACCTTCCCTACAATCTCCGGTTTGACCGGAAAGCAAAGGAAGCGCTTGCTGGCAAGAAGATATCAGACCTTCCTGATGGCGGTCAGAAGCTTACCGTTAGGGCTTGGTTGGGCCTCTTGATGAAGTACTTCCCTGATGGTTGGCAACTTACCGTCCTTCCTGGATATTTGATCCTGTATCGGGAGTCTCGGGAGTATTTGAGCGCCCGGCGCTACTGGCGCACTGCTGGCGGTCGACTTGCTGTGTTTGATGGGGCGGGCTGGACGGGTGTGGATGTCGGCCCCTAGGCGCATTGCTGAAGGGTTGGGGAGACAGTTGGGCCAGTAGCGGGTCGGCAAGGCGGTCTGTCGCATGTCGGAGCGGCGCACACCTGAGTCGAACGGCCGTTCGACGAGCTCGGGGGTGGCTCGGGAACGTTCCGTTGGTTCGGATACTCTGTCTGCATGAAGTTGCACGGTGTTGAGCTTTTCGCTGGTGGTGGCGGCCTCCTCTTGGGGTCGTCACTTGCTGGCGTCGATCATGTAGCTGCTGTTGAGTGGAACCGATGGGCGTGTCAGACCATGCGTGAGAACGCGGCTGCGCGGCATCGTTTGGTCGAGGGGCTCAAGGTCATTGAGGGGGATGTTCGCGACGTCAATTGGGGGGAGATCGTCGGTGATGTTGACATTGACTTGGTGACAGGTGGGCCGCCGTGTCAGCCGTTTTCACTGGGCGGGCTCGCGCGCAGTGCTGATGACCCAAGGGACATGTTTCCCGCTATGACCGAAGTGATTGCGGAACTTCGTCCGAAAGCGTTTATTGTTGAGAATGTGAAGGGGCTGACCCGGGAGGCCTTTAAAGAATACTTCGATTATGTGAAACGCCGGCTCCAGTTTCCCACGCTGCGAGCCACTGATGGTGAGGACTGGCAGCATCATTGGAGGCGTTTGCAGGGTAAGCATTCGGAAATCGACGCTGATTTGCGGTATGAGTTGACGACGACGGTCGTCAATGCGGCTGATTACGGCGTTCCTCAGCACCGCCATCGGGTCTTTATTGTCGGTTTTCGAAGCGATATCGAAGTTGATTGGCATTTTCCCGCGCCGACGCACAGTGGGGCAGCGCTCGCTCTGGCGCAGGCTGAAGGAGTTTACTGGGATAAATGGAAAGTGCCTGAACGGGACCGCGTTCAGGTGAGGCGCAAGCCGTTCGACGACGGCAGGCTTCCATGGAAGACGGTTCGAGAAGCGTTGACGGACATTCCTCGTCCTCTAGAAGGTGGGACACCGGGATGGCTAGACCATGTTTATCAGCCTGGCGCCCGTTCGTACCCTGGTCATACAGGTTCACCGCTCGATGAGCCTTCTAAGGCACTCAAGGCTGGCGCTCACGGAGTTCCCGGTGGCGAAAATATGATTCGGTATCCGAGCGGGGCGGTGCGCTACTATTCGACACGCGAAGCGGCCCGTATTCAGACCTTCCCCGACGACTATGCGTTGCACGGCGCATGGAGCGAAGCAATGCGGCAGATCGGCAATGCGGTCCCTGTGGAGCTTGCCAGGATTGTTGTTGCCTCGGTTGCCAAAGCGATTGGCAATAGCAAATAGGACACTCCGTGCTGTTCTGTGAACGTAGTGCCTCAGTTCAGCCCTCCAGAAATATAGTCCGAAAGAATTTGGACTCGTTCTCGAAGGGCAGAACCGTCATTTGCGGACTGCACGAGCCCGTTGTAATCGCGCAGGAGGACGTTTTTTGGGCTATTGTAGCTTGGGTCCGTGGATTCCATGGCGCTCGCGTCGTTGCGTGCCGATTCAAACTGCATAAGATCATTTCTGGTTGCGGTATTACCTGAGTCTCGGAAGTACAGATAATAGACCGAAAGCGTTCCAATTGACCTAAGTAGAACATCATTATCGGCAAAAAGCTTCTCCATTCGATCTAGTGTCAGTCGGACCTTTTCCTCAAATTCCATCATCGATTGTTTGGGGATCTTCGGATCGCTGACTCGAGAATCCTTGAACAATTGGTCCAGGGTAGATTTCTTGCTATCTTTGATTTTCTGTTGCGGGCCGGCGAATTGGTACTCAAATGCGAGAAATTTTGTCGCAAGCTCTCGGTACTTGTAGCGTGCATTCTTGATCGGCGTTTTCTCGGAAAAGAAATCGTGCTCTGCGAGTCGCATAGAAGAATCTCGGGCATAACTTCTGATCGCGTTACGCGCTTCGGCGGCGTTGAGGGCCGTCGAATTATTCAACCGGACGAACATCTCCTCGATAAGGTCGAAGCTATCGCTTCGGACCGAAATAATGGCGAGTTCGAAATCTAGAAATCTACGAGCAAGCTCGGGGTAGTCATTCCAGAGTCTTGGAAGGGTGTAACTCTTCGCGTCGACGCTCTCGTCTTGGAAGTAGATGAAGTCGTTGGGTAGCTTGAGGGTGCCTTGAAGGAACTCCTGTATAGACTCGGTGCGCTGCTTACCGTCTAGGATGGCAAACTGCTTTATTGGCCCGTGTGTTCCTTGGACTTTCCTTCTGATGTCTTCTAGGTAAAATTTTGGAACGTCGAGTCCATTGATCATTGAATCGATAAGCCGACTTTTGGTTTCTTCGTTCCAAACGTCTCCTTCCCGCTGGTATGCGGGATCTGCGTCAATGAGTTCAAGCATGTAGGAGTAGGACTGAACTGTTGTTTCGCGTAACGCTCGGGTTTCTATTTTCATGGCATTGTTCCTAACTCATTTCCTTCTTGATGCGTTCTGTCACTCGGTCGAGATCTCGATATACGGTTGCTTCATATACGCCTAGCGTTTCGAGTTCGTCAAGTATTGAGCGTTTTGCGCTCGAGGGGATCAGGTAAGAACTGATCCCCCTGACGCCGGGCAGATCGTCGATCGCGAGATATTGTTCATTGAGTGGTGAGACTGTGAAAGTCCCGGTTTGAAACCTTACTCGGTCAAAATTTCGTGGCGCAATCACAGCTTTTGGTTTGTTGTCCCTGTTCTGGGCGTCAGGGTGATATGGATCTAGATCCGAGTTGGCCTCCTCAAGGAGTTTCGGATCTCCGCCGCCGCCTTGGCCTGACCAGTCGTTGAGTTCTTTAGGATCAAGAACGTACAAGCTTCCGTCGATGCGGCTATGGTCCTCATCCGGAGGTGTTCCCGGTTTCGGGGCTTCGCATGCGAAGTAGAGTCCAATTAGCGGTGATTGACTCCAGTCTAGAAGGCGAGTGGGGAGTCCGAAGTGCTGGGCGTAGACAACCCATCCCCATTTGTCGAGGCGGATGTTGGCGGCAGCAGGTGCTGCATCTTGACGAAACCGTGCTATAAGTTCCCTCTCTTTATTGCGGAAATGGGCGCTCCGAAAGGCGGAGGGTGTCAGTCTCCATGTCGAGTTCGGCTGGCCTCTATACCAAAGTTCTTTTGATATTGTCCGCTGTGGTTTCAGTTTGTCGATGAGGTCACTTACTGATGATATTTTGGGAACGTTTTGGGTCATGCTCGTTGGGGGGTGGGTATTATTCACGCTTTTCCTTGGTCTGTAGATATATTAGTGCAAGTCTGAATTTGTGAATTTAGCCGAGGGGAGTGCCGCTGGTTTTTGAGCCCTTTGGTTATGGTTGATCACTATCGAGTTGAGAAGGTGGATTCGATGATTTTAAGTAGTTTCTCGGCCGTGACTAGGTCCATTTGTATTGTTTGGCTGGGTTTTGGTTTGCTTTTTCGTTGGTCGGAACCGTACGTCGTAAGTTGAAGGTATTTAGTTCCGTCTTTGGCGACGACGGTTTGATATGTGCAGTCGACTTCAGTTGGGTGAACAGTTACGTTGCTCTGCGCCCTTGAAAGACTGCGGATCCTGGCCATGGCCCCTCCCTTGGGTTGGATGGGTCGTTTTTCTAGGTGTTAATCATACCGAGTTTTCACGTATGTGTGGTGGGTTGATTTTGCTCGTGGAGCATCGCCCTACTCCGGCAGCACCTCCCGCAGGACGCGGAGGGTATTGCCGCCCATGATCTTCGCGATGTCCTCGTCGGAGTACCCGCGGTCCATGAGTTCCTGGGTGATCACGGCCAGCTGGGAGGTGTCCCACGGCACCTCCACCGACCCGTCGAAGTCGGAGCCCAGCGCCGCGGCGTCGATGCCGGCGACGTCCACCACATGGTCGATGGCGTCGACGACCGGCCCGGTGCCCAGGCCGCACACCGCGTCCTCCCAATAACCGATGCCGATCACGCCACCGGAATCGGCGATGCCCCGGATCTGCTCGTCGGTCAAATTCCGGTTCACGTCGCACGTCGCCCGCACGCCGCCATGCGAGTACACCAGAGGGGCGTCGGCAAGCTCGATCATGTCCGCCATCGCAGCCGGGCTGGCATGCGCCAAATCCACGGCCATGCCCAGCTCCTGCATCTCGGCGAACACCTCACGGCCCAAATCCGTCAAACCCCCGCGATCCACGCCATGCATCGACCCGGCGACCTCGTTGTCGAAGAAATGCGTGAACCCCGCCATCCGCGCACCCGCGTCATACAGGCGCCGCAGGTTCGACCCGTCGCCCTCCAAATTGTGCAGCCCCTCCAAGGCGTACAGCGCGCCGATCACGTCCCCGCCGGCCTCGCGCTGAGCCACCAGCGCGTCCAACTCGCCCTTCGTCCGCACCCACTGCAGCTGCCCATCCGAGCCCTCGACCGCACGATCCAGCTTCTCCGCGTGATACATCGACCGCTCGAACAACGACCTCCACGTCCGCGGCGGCTGCAACTGCGCCGCCACCAGGGGAGTGATGTTGTCCGTCTCATCCGTGTTGCCGTCCAGGTTCTGCCCCCGCGGCGACTGCGTCACCGATGCGAACACCTGCAACGCCACATTGCCCTCCCGCAGGCGCGGCACATCCACGTGCCCGCGCTCGCCGCGATCCAGAATCGACCGCTTCCACAGCAACGCATCCGAATGCATGTCGGCGATCAGCAGACCGTCATGCAGTTCCAGGGCCTGCGGCGACGGTTCCTTCAGCGCCACCTCCGCCACGGGGTTCCTCTGCTTTTCGACGATCCCCGGCCCCACCGCCAACACCCCCGCAGCGATGACGCCCAACCCCACGACGACCGCGCCGCCGATCTTCAGGCCACGCCGCTTCTTTGGGGAAAGCGCGCCCGCCACGGGGGACCGACGCGGCCGAACCTCGACGACATAGACGTCGTCAAGCAAAAACCAGCCGAATTGACCCCGGGTCTATGGTGGACACATGCAACAAAACCGTGGCCGCGCCGCTGCCACGCGCCGAACGACAACCCCGATCCCGCACGAAATCTGGGTACTGGTCAGCGCGGCGTTCATCATCGCCCTCGGCTTCGGCCTCATCGCCCCCATCCTGCCCCAATACGCCCGCAGCTTCGACGTCTCCGTCTTCGCCGCCAGCTTCGTGGTCAGCTCGTTTTCCATCTTCCGGCTCATCTTCGCGCCGACCTCCGGACGGCTCGTCGACAAAGCCGGGTACCGCCGCACCTACCTCGCCGGCCTGACCATCGTCGCCGTGTCCACCCTGCTCGTCGCCACCGCCTGGGACTACTGGTCCCTGCTGGCGTTCCGCGCACTCGGCGGCATCGGCTCGACGATGTTCACCGTCTCGGCGATGGGCCTGATCGTGCGCATGGCGCCACCGAACATCCGCGGCAAATGCTCGTCGGCCTACGGATCGGCGTTCCTCCTCGGCAACGTGTTCGGCCCCCTGCTCGGCGCCGCCATGGCCCCCTGGGGCATGCGCACGCCCTTCTACATCTACGGATTCGCCCTGGTCGTGGCTACGCTCATCGTGGCCGTGCGGCTCAACCCCGAGGCGCTGCGGCAGAAGGTGCCCGTGCGCACCACCCCCGTCATGCGCTTCCGCGACGCCTGGCGCGACTCCGCCTATCGCGCCGCCCTGGTGTCCGGCTTCGCAAACGGCTGGTCCAACTTCGGCGTCCGCGTCGCCATCGTCCCCCTTTACGCCGCCGCCACCTTCGTCCACGGCGCGGCGGTGGCGGGCCTCGCGCTGACCGCCTTCGCCGTCGGCAACGTCATCGCCCTGCAGTTCTCCGGCTCGCTGTCCGACCGCATCGGGCGGAGGCCCCTCATCTTCGCCGGGCTCGCCGTCAACGGCCTGTTCACCGGGCTCATCGGCTTCATGCACGGCGACGTCACCCTGCTCGCCGTGTCGGCGGCGGCCGGCTTCGGCGCAGGCATGATCAACCCCGTGCAGCAGGCGGTGCTTGCCGACGTCATCGGCTCCGACCGACAGGGCGGCAAGGTCCTGGCGAATTACCAGATGGCCCAGGACCTCGGCGCGATCTCCGGGCCGCTGGTCGTCGGACTCATCGTCGACCTCGCCGGCTACCGCGCGGGATTCGTCGCATGCGGGATCATCACCGGCATCGCGCTGCTGGTCTGGCTTGGCGGGCGCGAGACGCTCGGGCGCGTGCCCACCTCCGCCAAACCGGCAGGGGAGTAGGGGCGGCGGACTTCGACGAGTGTGCGCTGGAGGGCGTGAGGTGC
>NZ_KV787138.1:0-109091 GCF_001807025.1 Corynebacterium sp. HMSC11E11
CGGGCGCGGGGCGGGCGCGGAGCAGGCCCGGGCGGCCCCGCGGCGGACCGGGGGGCGTGCTACGTGAGCTTCTCGACCTCGTCCAGGCCGAGCTCGACCGGGGTCTCGCGGCCGAAGATGGACACCAGCGCCTTGATGCGGCCCGTGGCGGGGTCGATCTCGGAGATGGTGGCGGCCACGGAGGCGAACGGGCCGGACAGGATGGTGACGGACTCGCCGACCTCGTAGTCGATGGCGACCTTGTCGTCCTCGGCCTTGGGGGCGGCGGCGACGGACAGCTCGGCGGCGTCGCCGGCCTGGGCGCCCTCGGCGGCGTCGGCGGTGACGGTTTCCTTCGGCATGAGGAACTTGGCGACCTCGCGGATCTTCACCTGGGTCGGGTGCCCCTCGGAGCCGACGAAGGACGTCACGCCCGGCGTATCGCGGACGACGGACCACGACGGGTCGTCGAGGGACATGCGGACGAGCACGTAGCCGGGCAGCAGCTTGCGCTTGACGGTCTTGAGCTTGCCGTCCTTGCGCTCCTGCACCTCCTCGATGGGGACGATGACCTCGTGGATCTGCTCCTCGACGCCCAGGGTCTGGGCGCGCATCTCCAGGTTGGCCTTCACCTTGTTCTCGTAGCCCGAGTAGCACTGGATGATGTACCAGTCGCCCTTGCGGCGCTTGAGCTCGCGCTGGAACTCGCGCAGGCGCTGACGGTACTCGGCCTCCGGGTCGACTTCCTGCGCCTCGGCGGCGTCGTCGCCACCCTCGGCGCCTTCGGCGGCGTCGACGGCGCCGGCCGCCTCGAGGCCCTCCGCGGCGTCCTGGCCCGCGCCCTCGGCCGCGGCGGTGGCGGCGTCGCCGGAGTCGGCCTCGGCGGCCTCCTTCGCGGCGTCGATGATCGCGTCGCCGATGGGGCCGGTCTGGCCTTCGGCGTCGGAGAAGATGTTCTGACCGTCGTTCATTCGGTGCGACCCTTCCAGTCTGTGCGCAGCGAGTGCGCCGTGTCCGTGTGCGTCGCCGCGGGGCGGCTCGGCCGTTGCCGCGGCGGACAATGCAAAAGATAATCCCGCCTACCGCTTGGTGCGGTGGCGGGATGAAACATCGTTGTCGGCGAGTATACCTTACCCGCTGAAGATCGCCTGAATGCCCATGCCGGCGAGGGTGTCGACGCCCCACACCAGGGCGACCATGAACACCAGGAACAGCAGGACGACGATGGTGGAGACGACCATCTGCTTGCCGGTGGGCCAGATGACCTTGCGCATTTCCGCGATGACCTGCTTGACGAAGGTCACGGGGTTGCGGGTGCCCAGGCGCTCTTCGTCGTTGCGCTTGACCGGGCGGCTGTCCCTGGCCACGGTGGGGGTGGCACCTGAAACCTGGCGCTTGCCCGTGGGGCGCGCTGCTGCGGTGGTGCTCTTTTCCTCGGCCACGTCTCTCCTCGAGGGGGTTTCCGGCTTAAGGGGTATTTGCAGGGGCGACAGGACTTGAACCTGCAACCTGCGGTTTTGGAGACCGCTGCTCTGCCAATTGAGCTACGCCCCTTCGTCGCACGGAATCCGTGCAACGGTGTCCCACCCTAGCACGCGGGCTAGCCGGGGATGGTGAACGTGGTCACCAGTAGCGATGGGGGGGATCGAACCCCCGACCTCACGATTATGAGTCGTGCGCTCTCACCATCTGAGCTACATCGCCCCGCATTCTCACTCGCCCGACGCTGCCGTGGTGGCTACTGCCGAACAAAAGAATGGAGCCCCCTGACAGAATCGAACTGTCGACCTTTTCCTTACCATGGAAACGCTCTGCCGACTGAGCTAAGGGGGCATGGCAACTAGGTTCGCGCTTGCGGTCTTGTGGACCCTCGGGCGCTCCCTGCGAAGCCGAGAGAAAGATTAACCCGACCTCGACAGCATACACAAATCAGCAGGCCAGACCACGAATCGAGGCTGATTTTCGCGCATAGCGGCGGCACATTCAGGCCGCTTCCGCGTTCCCTTTCCCCGAGTCTCGTCGGCACCTTTCCGCGCGTCGCCTCCCGGCCCTTCTCGCGTGACGACGACGCACGTCCCCGACGTCGCAAAGCAGGGCCCGGGTGCGCAATGGCCCGGGTGCGCACGCGAAAGAACCGGGGCCCGGATCACTGTCGCGATCCGGGCCCCGGTTCCGTGTGGTGCCAGATGATGGATTCGAACCAACGAAGGCAATGCCGACGGATTTACAATCCGCTCCCTTTGGCCGCTCGGGCAATCTGGCGTGCACCTCATGGGTGCGAAAGGAATGCTACCCAGAACTTCCCCGGGGCACCAAATCCGCTGGCGGCGGCGACGTTCGTCATCGGCAAAACGGCCGCTGACGGGGCGCATCGGACGACGGTGGCCGCGATGGCCGCGACGGCAACTACGACGAAGCCGGCCCCCGGGACAGCGGGGGCCGGCTTTCACGTGTCCGCCGTCGCGAACCGGGTGCGGAAGAGCTACCCGACGCGGGCGATGGTGTAGTCGGCGACGTGGCGCAGGGCGTCCTTCGCCGGGATCTCGGGCAGATCGGCGATGACGGCCTCCGCCTCCTCCATGAGCTCGCGGACGAGCGCCAGCGCCTGCTCCGGTCCGGCGGAACGGCCGAGCAGGTCGAGGGCCTCCGCCACCAGGTCGTCGTCGGTGACGGGGCCGACGAGGATTTCGCGCAGCCGGTCGCCGACCGGGCCCTCCTCGCGCAGCGCGTAGAGCACCGGCAGGGTGAACACGCCCTCGCGCAGATCGGTGCCCGGGGTCTTGCCGGACTGCTCCGAATCGGAGGAGATGTCGATGATGTCGTCGACGATCTGGAAAACCAGGCCGACCAGGCCACCGTAGCGGGACAGGGCCTCGACGGTCTTCTCGTCCGCCCCCGCGTGCAGCGCGCCGAGATAACCGGAGGAAGCGATGAGCACGCCGGTCTTCTCCCGGATCACCTGCAGGTAGTGCTCCACCTGGTCGGCGCCTTCCGGGGCGCCGATGGATTCGCGCATCTGGCCGGTGACCAGATCCCCGAAGGTGCGGGCGAAGTGGGCGACGGTCTCCGCCCCCAGGCGCGCCAGCAGGCGGGAGGCGGTGGCGAAGAGGTAGTCGCCGGAGAGGATGGCCACCGAGTTGCCCCAGCGGGAGTTGGCGGACTCGACGCCGCGGCGCATGTCGGCCTCGTCCATGACGTCGTCGTGGTACAGGGTCGCCAGGTGGGTCATCTCGATGACCGTGGCGGCGGTGACCACGTCGTCGGCGTCGGGGCGGGGGCCGAACTGCGCGGAGAGCATGGCGAACATGGGGCGGAACCGCTTGCCGCCGGCGTCGGCCAGGTGACGCACGCGTTCGACCAGGAATTCCTCGCCCTTGCTGAGCTCGCCGATGAGCAGTTCCTCGCTGGCGCGCATGCCCTCGGTGACGACGCGCTCCAGCTCGGGGTCGCCGAGTTCGACGCTGGCGACGCGCTCGCCGCCGGTCCGCTGGATGCTCGGAGCGTCGGAAACGCTGGTTGCGCCGTTACGCATTCGGGTCCCGCCTTTGATTCGAATCGTCGTCGGTTCATCGGTTCGCGCGGGCGTCGACGGAAGCGACCGACCGCGGCACACGCCCGCGACGAGTGGCCGCGGCGAACCTGTGGATATGCCGAACATACCGTAATTCACCGGGGCTCATGCCCAATCATCAGGCCCCGCCCGACGGCGTCCCCCTCCCCTCCCGTGCCCGCGGCCCGTATAGCCTTGATGACCATGACCGCCCAGTCGCCGATTCCGCAGCACATCCCGTCCTCCGCCGATGTAGTGGTGGTCGGCGCCGGCCCGACGGGGGCCGCGGCGGCGGCGCATGCGGCGGACCGTGGGTTGGACGTGTTGTTGATCGACGCCCAGACCTTTCCGCGCGACAAGACCTGCGGAGATGGGCTCACGCCGCGGGCGATCGCGGAGCTGGAGCGCTTGGGGCTTGCCGACGAGGTGCTCTCCCGCGCCCGCAACCGCGGCCTGAAGCTCCACGGTTTCGGTGGTTCCATCACCGCCCCGTGGCCGGAGGGGGCGTTTCCCGCGGTCGGTTCGGCGGTGCCCCGGACGGTGTTCGATGCGATGGTCGTCGACCATGCGGTGTCTCGTGGCGCGACGTTGCTGGACGGGACTCCGGTCACGTCGGTGGAGCGGGGCCCGGGCCGCAGCGTGGCGGCCGTGTCGGTTCGGCTTGACGACGGCGCGCAGCAGCGCATCGCCACCCGCTGGCTTTTGGTCGCCGATGGCGTGCGCAGTCCGGTCGGCAAGCAGCTGGGTCGGACGTGGCACCGGGACTCGGTGTTCGGCGTCGCCGCCCGGTCCTATTGCACGACGACCCGCGAGGAGGAGTGGATCCACTCCCACCTGGAGCTTCGCGACGAAGACGGCACGGTGCAGCCGGGGTACGGCTGGATTTTCCCGCTCGGCGGCGGTCGGGTGAACCTGGGCTGCGGCGCGTTGGCGACGTCGTCGCGACCGGCGAAGGTCAACGTGAAGAAGCTTCTCCACCATTACGCCGGGCAGGTCCGCGATGCATGGGGCCTGGGGCAACCGGAGGCGGTGACGTCGGCCCTGCTGCCGATGGGCGGGGCGGTCAGCCACATCGCCGGCCCGAACTGGGCGTTGCTCGGCGATGCCGCGGCCCTGGTCAACCCGCTCAACGGCGAGGGCATCGACTACGGCATGGAGTCGGCGCGGCTCGTCGTGGGCCTGCTGCGCGACGTCGCCGGGGATCCGGCGGGGCTGACTCATTCGTGGCCGGCGATGCTGCGCGACCATTACGGCGAGGCATACTCCCTCGCCCGCCGTCTGGCCGCCGGCCTGACGGTGCCGTGGCTGCTGCCCGCCGGCGGCCCGCTGACGCTCGGCGCCCCCTGGGGCGATGCCGTCATGGGCGCCGCCGCCCGCCTGATGGGCAACCTGATCACGCCGGAGGACCGGGATCTCACCGCCCGCGTGTGGCGCGCGGCGGGCAAGGCGTCTTTCGCGGTGGACTCCCGGCGTCCCTGGAGCTGACGCTCGCCGAGATCGGCGGCATCGGCACCGGCGAACCGGGGGCGGGGCATCGCCCAGGGGGATCGACGCCGAACTCGACCCGGGGACGCGCCACCGAGCAGGTGGGCGTCGTCAAGCGAAAAGCTACGCCGGTTTGACCGCCGAATGCAGCGCGGCGATGCCGAAGGTCATGTTCCGCCAACCGCATTCAGCCCACCCGTTGCGGTTGATCTCGCGGGCGAGTTCCTCCTGCCCGGGCCAGGCGCGGATCGACTCGGCCAGGTAGACGTAGGCGTCCGGGTTGGATGACACCGCCTTCGCCACCGCCGGCAGGGCGCGCATCAGGTACTCCTTGTACAGCTGGCTGAACACCGGCACCGTCGGCGTGGAGAACTCGCACACCGTCAGGCGGCCGCCCGGGCGAGTCACGCGGGCCATTTCACGCAGGCCGGCGCGGAAGTCGTGGATGTTGCGCAGACCGAAGCTGATGGTCACCGCGTCGAAGGTCCCGTCGGGAAACGGCAGGTTCATGCCGTCGCCGCACACCTTCGGCACATCGCGGTGGGCGCCGGCCTTGAGCATGCCCCGCGAAAAATCGCAGGCGATGACCGTGGCACCCGACTTCGACAGCTCCACCGTGGACACGGCCGTGCCCGCGGCGAGGTCGAGAACCAGCTCGCCGGGGGCCAGATCGAGGCGGCGCCCGGTCTCGCGACGCCAATGCGCGTCGATGCCGGCGCTGAGCACCGTGTTGGTGATGTCGTAGTTCTCGCCGACGCCGTCGAACATCGTCGCGACGTCGCGGGGGTCCTTGCCCAGATCTGCCCTAGCCACCCCGCCAGGCTACGCGGCGTTGCGGCGGCGCAGCGAACCGGGGTGGGCGCCGCTCACCGCCACGTAGTGACCCATGAGCTGCTCGCACAGCGCAGACCACGTGCGCTCGCGGACGGTGTCGCGGCACACCCGCCGCATCCGCTCGGCGCCCTCCGGGTCGCCCGGAAAAATGAGCCCGTCCACGGCCGCCCCCAGGTCCCGGACGAACGTCCCCGGCTCGAGCAGGTCGCCGTTGACGCCGGGGGTGATCAGGTCGCGGGGGCCGCCGGCGTTCGGGGCGATGGCCGGCACACCCGAGGCGTGGGCCTCCTGGACCGCCTGGCAAAACGTCTCGAAATCGCCGGTGTGGACGAACAGGTCCAGGCTGGCGAACGCCTGCGGCAGATCCTCGCCGGTGAGCTGGCCGGTGAACACGGCGTCGGGCATGCGCTTCTGCAGATCCGGGCGTTCCGGGCCGTCGCCGACGATGACCACCTGCACGTCACCGCGCTTCGACAGCTCGGTGAGACGCTCGACGGACTTCTCCGCGGCCAGGCGGCCGACGTAGCCGACGATCGGCTTGCCCTCCGGGCTCCACATCCTGCGCAGCGCCTCGGACCGCTTCGCCGGGTGGAAGCGGACCGCGTCGACGCCGCGGCCCCACTTGTGCACGTTGCGGATGCGGTGGCGTTCCAGGTCGGCGATGGTCGGCGACGACGGCGCCAGCGTGCGGGCGCAGGCGTTGTGGATGACGCGGGTCCAGGCCCACGCCGCCGACGACAGCCCCGCCAGCTTGTAGTTCTTGGCGAAACCGGCGACATCGGTCTGGTAGACGGCGACGGCCGGAATGCGCAGCGTCTTCGCGGTGAAGGCACCCGCCGCACCGAGGACGAAGGGCGACGCCAAATGGACGACGTCGGGCTTGAACTTGGCCAGCAGCGACGCCACGCGCGCCTCGGGGACGCCGATGGGCAGGGAATCGACCATCGGCACCATGACGGTGGACACCCGCTCGATGCGGAAACCCCGGTACGTCTCCTGCTCCTCCTGGAAGGGCCTGGCCCCCGGGGCGATCACCAGCGCCTCATGGCCGTGATCGTCCAGGTGCTCCAGGACCCGGAGGACGGAATTGGTCACGCCGTTGATGTTCGGAAGAAAGCTTTCCGCGACAATCGCAACTCGCATGCGTTCCACCATCACATCCCCACCTCACCTCGCGGTGTCGGCCCGGTAACGGTTTCGGAATTTTCACGTAAACGGCGGGTGGCGCGGATGCTCAGCCACCACGGGGGCGCCGCCACGAGCAGACCGACTACGAAGATGCTCAGCGCCGGGATGATCGACAGCGTCCACCGCCGCCCCTCGACGCGCACCCGCTCGGGATCGGCGCGGTCGTACTCGACGCGCACCCGCTGCCCCTCCTCCAGACCGACCGGATACAGCAGGCCCGTCGGCGGGGACCGGAACTCGCCGGTTTCGTCGATGAAGTCGACCGCCGTGCGCAGCGCGCCGACGTGCCGCACCGCCGCGACGGCACGGCCGGTATCCGATTCGATGGCCCGGTCGTCCGACCACGCGCCGTAGACCATTCCCGCGCACACGACCGCCAGGCAGATGAGCAGGAACAGGATCAGCTGCCGGAGTCGCCGCGGCCATCCCGTGTACACGCCGGGAATCCCGCGCGCCGCCTCGCGCTCCCGCTTCACTCCTCCTGCATCCGGCCCCGTCATCTATCCCAGCGCCGCCTTCCGGGCCAGCTCGTCGTGAAGCTCCCTGCGGCCCGCCCGGGACGTGGCGACCTCGACGACCCGGATGCCGTCGACGTCGGTGTCGGGATGCAGCACGGCCAGCAGGTCCCGCAGGTCGGCGACCTCCTGATGCTCCACCCCGTAGGCATCACACAGGGCCGCGATGTCCACCGCCTGCGGCGTGCCGAAGATCCGCTCGAAGCTGCCGCGCAACGCCGGCGCACCCGCCTCGAGGGTTTCGAAGATGCCCCCGCCGGAATCGTTTGCCACGACGATGGTCAGCGACTCGGGGCGCGGCTCGCCCGGGCCGATGAGCAACGCGCCCGCGTCATGCAGGAACGTCAGGTCGCCCATCAGCGCGATGGTGCGCGGCGGGCGGATCTCGTCGGCATGGGCGCGATCCCGGGCCAGGGCGATGCCGATGGCGGTGGCCACGGTGCCGTCGATGCCCGCCGCTCCGCGCCCGGCATGGACGTCGACGCCCGGGAACGGCAGCCCGGACCACGACGCGTCGCGCACGGGGTTCGACGCGCCGAGCACCAGCTGCTCGCCGGTGCGGAGGCTGTCCGCGACCGCCGCCGCGACGTGCAGGCCGGTCAGCGGTTCATGGGCGGACACGACGTCGCGCACGGCCGCCGCCGCCAGCTCGGAGGCTGCCTCGCAGATCTCCAGCCATTCGTCGCCGCATTCGCCGACGACGTCGATGCCCGCCACGACCCGCCGCGCGTTGGCGCTGACGTCCGGGTAGTCGTCGCCGTCTGCCACGACGGTGACGTCGATGCGCGGGTCCGCCAGCAGTCGCGCGACGCCACGGTGCAGCGTCGGCCGCCCGAGCACCACGATCTGTTCGGGTCGGCAGTCGTCGCGCCCGAACGTCGCCGCCGCCAGCGGGTGCACCGGCGTCTCCGGGGCGGGCGCGTTGGGTTCGGCGATGGTCGGCACCTGCGCCAGCTCCGGCACGTCGGGCGCACCCGAACCCGCGATGACCAGCGTTTTCCGGGACACGTCAAGCTTTGCGACGGCCCGGTGTCCCGCCCGTCCGCCGTTGAGGTGGCACAGCTCGGTCCACGGACCATCGCCGCGGCCGGCGGGCAGATCCGGGAGGCGTTCCTCGTCGGGCACCAGCGGTTCGACCAGCCGGACGTTGAGGTGCACCGCACCGCCCCGCCCGGTGGCCAGCGCCGCCGCCACGATGCGGTCGATCCGCGCCCGCAGCGCCGCCGCGCCCGAGTCCGACACCGGCGTGGTGCCGTCGACGTCGACCTCGCAGACGCTGGCGTCGGCGAACAGCCGGTCCTGGACGATGGTCTGATTCGCGCCGGTGCCCCGGTACGACGCCGGACGGTCGGCGGTCAGCGCCATCAGCGGCACTCCCGAATACGTCGCCTCCACCATCGCGGGCAGCAGGTTCGCCACTGCGGTGCCCGAGGTCACCACCACCGGCGTCACCGTCCCCGTCGCCGCGGCCAAGCCCAGCGCCAGGAATCCCGCCGACCGTTCGTCGGGGCGGACGTGCAGGCGCAGGCGCCCGGCGCGCTCGGCGGACAGCAGGGCGCGGGCCAGCGGCGCCGAACGCGAACCGGGGCACACCACGGCCTCCCGGGTGCCGCAACGGATCAGCTCGTCGACGATGAGCCCCGCCATCACCTCGGAGGGAGCCGCCGGGGAGTTCGCCGCCGCATTGCCGTCATTGCCATTGCCGTCCATCACGGTGACCAGGTTAGTGGAGCGCCGCGAGGGGCGGCGACGGCGTCAGCGCAGCACGTCCAGCGCGGATTCGAGGCGACGGAACCACCAGTCGCGGCGTGCTCCCGACGCGGCGCACTCGTCGAGCACGGCGGCGTCGGGGATGACCGGCCCCACGGCGATGCGACCGTCGACGATGTCCCGACGCGCCACGTCGACTTCGAACAGCGAACCGGTGGCCAGCCCCGCGGGATTCGGGTGGACGGGCGTTCCGTCGGCGTCGCAAAGCACCGGCAACGCCGCAGCCGCCCGCAACCCCGCGCCCATGCCGACGGCGGTCTCCAGCGCCGACGACACCGTGACCGGCACGCCCAGCCGCCCGATCTCCTCGGCGACGCGGACGACCTGCCCGACGCCCCCGAGCGGCGCGGCCTTGACCACGGCGACGTCGCAGGCCCCGGCGCGCACCACGGCCAGGGGGTCGTCGGCCTTGCGGATCAGCTCATCGGCGGCGATCCGGGCGACGATCCCGCGCCGGCTCAGCGCCCGGCGGACCTCGGCGAGCTCGCCGACCGTGCGGCAGGGCTGCTCGACGTAATCCAACGGCCCGCCGCGGGTCAGGGCGGCGATGGCGTCGACGGCCTCCGCCGGCGTCCACCCGCCGTTGGCGTCGACGCGGACTTTCGGGGCGACGTGCCGAGAGGAAAACCACGCGCGCACCGCATCGACGCGCGCGACGTCGTCGGCCACCGTCTGCCCCGCCTCCGCGACCTTGACCTTCACCGTCGCACACCCCGGGTAGCGTTCCAGCAGCCGAGCGACCGCCTCCCCATCGGCCGACACGTCGACCGCCGGGATGGTGGCGTTGACCTCCACCGATTCGACCACCGGCGTCGGCGGCGCACCCCACCCCAACTCGACCGCGCACCGCAACCACCGCGACGCCTCCTCCGGGCCGTACTCCGGAAACGGCGACCACTCCGCCCAGCCGCCCGGGGCGTCGAAAAGCATCGCCTCGCGCACGTCGACGCCGCGGAACCTGGTCCGCAGCGGCAACGCCACCACGCGGGCACGGTCGAGCATGTCGGCCAACGCGGGCACGGCGGGCGCGGCGGGTGCCGCGGGCGAGTCGGACGGTGCGGGCGAGTCGGAACGTTCTGCGGGGTCGGGCCGGGACATGGCCCCATCGTGCCACGCCGAACCGATAACCTTGGGCCATGACCGACCAGAACGCTTCCGCCAATCCCTTCCGCCCCGACGAGTGGAAGACGGTGCCCGGATTCGAGGACCTCACCGACATCACGTACCACCGCCACGCCGGCGAGGGCCGCGTCAACGGCATCGTCCGCATCGCCTTCGACCGCCCGGAGGTGCGCAACGCCTTCCGCCCGCACACCGTCGACGAGCTGTACCGGGCGCTGGACCACGCGCGCCGCACCCCGGACGTGGGCGTGGTGCTGCTGACCGGCAACGGGCCGTCGCCGAAGGACGGCGGGTGGGCGTTTTGCTCCGGCGGCGACCAGCGCATCCGCGGCCGCTCCGGCTACCAGTACGCCACGGCGCACGATTCGGACGTCGTCGGCGCCACCGCCGATTCCGTCGACGAGGCCCGCGTGAAGGCCGAGGGCGGCCGCCTGCACATCCTGGAGGTGCAACGGCTGATCCGCACCATGCCGAAGGTGGTCATCGCCGTGGTCAACGGCTGGGCGGCCGGCGGCGGCCACTCGCTGCACGTGGTCGCCGACCTGACGTTGGCGTCGCGCGAGCACGCCCGCTTCAAGCAGACCGACGCCGACGTGGGGTCCTTCGACGCCGGCTACGGCTCGGCGTACCTGGCCAAGCAGGTGGGCCAGAAGTTCGCGCGGGAGATCTTCTTCCTGGGCCGCCCCTACGACGCGGACACGATGCAGCGGATGGGCGCGGTCAACGAGGTCGTCGACCACGCCGACCTGGAGGACGTCGCGGTGGAGTGGGGCCGGGCGATCAACGGCAAGTCGCCGACGGCGCAGCGCATGCTGAAGTTCGCGTTCAACCTCACCGACGACGGCCTGATGGGCCAGCAGGTGTTCGCCGGCGAGGCGACACGACTGGCGTACATGACAGACGAGGCCGTCGAGGGCAAGAACGCGTTCCTGGAAAAGCGCGACCCGAATTGGGACGACTTCCCCTTCTACTACTGACGGCGCCCTGCTGACGGGTGCTGGGCCGTTGCCGAGTGACGACGGCCCGCCGCCCGGTGCGCGCCCCGCAAACGCGTAAACCCGCCGCGGGCCACATGACGTGGCCTGCGGCGGGTTTTCCGTTCCGCCCGGGAAGGCTGTGACTTACAGGCAGTCGATGCCGACGATGTCGATGAGCTCGCCCCAGCCGGGCACGATCGGCAGCTGCGGGATCAGCTGGCCGATGCCGCCGGGGGCAACCTCGGGCAGTTCGCCGGGCTCGGCGTCCGGGTTGGTCGCGACGGTCGCGTCGACCCAACCCTGCAGGCCCTCCAGCTTGGCGTGCATGTAGGTCGCGGAGATTTCGACCGGGTTGAACAGGGATCCGACGCCCACCGACAGGACGCCGGCGACCTTGCCGTCGACGAACAGCGGTCCGCCGGAGTCGCCCTGCTGCAGCTGGGCGGGGCGGTTCGAGGTGGTCAGGTAGGCCTGGCTCGGCTCGTACAGCGGGTGCACGTCCTTGCCCTCGATGTTGATGGCGGTGCCCGGCAGGGTGCCGGTGGCGCCGGTGCCCAGGGTGGACCAGCCGTAGGCGGTGCCGGTCTGGCCGACGACGTCGCCGTAGTTGATCTCGGCGGGGGTGACGTCCATCGGCTCGGTGACGTGGATCAGCGCGACATCGCCGTTGACGTTGTCGGCGTCGTAGGCGTCGGCGATGGCGTTGACCTGGTGGGAGCGCACGGACTCGGAGCCCAGGGGGCCCTCGCCGGTGGTGATCATGCCGGAGATGCGGCCCTGATCATCGGTGGCCAGGTCCTCGGTGCAGTGCCGGGCGGTGATCACCCACTGCTCGGAAACGGCGGTGCCGGTGCACTCGGCGACGCCGCCCTCGGTGAGCATGTGCACGCGGACGACCGCGCCACGCTCGTTCTCCGGGCCCTCGTTCGTGCCGAAGATGAGGGCGTTGGCCGGAGCGGCGGCGGCGCCGACGAGGGCGGCGGCCGCGATGACGGACGTGGTGACGCGACGGAGCATGCGTGTTTCCTTCGGTTGTTCGTGGTTGTCGCGGCCGGTCGGGCCGCATGGGGGACTTTCGCCGACGTGCCGTCCGCACCGGTGCCGCATGGGCACGGGTGCCGACGCCAGGTACGGAATCATCCAAACTGCAACGAGCATAAGGGTCCCGCACCGATTCCGAAAGCGGAAACCCCATTCATCCCGGGCGCACGCTCGGCCCGCACCCGGCGGGCGACCGCCGCGGGGGTGGGGCGGACACCTACCCTGACAATCGTGCACACCAAGGAAGTTGTTACGCGCCGACTCGAATCGTTGCCCATGTGGCCGGGTCGGCGCGCCCTCGACGCCGTCCCCGCCCTGGCCGATGCCTTGGCCGGGAGGCGCTCCCTGCTGCCGGTTCCCGCCGATGATCCGGCCCGGGCGGATCTGCTAGCCCGGTCCCAGGCCGCGGGCGAACCCATCTCCGCCGACGTGGCGATCGTCGCCTGCACGTCCGGCTCGACGGGCACCCCCAAGGGGGCGATGCTCACCATGGCGAACCTGTGCGCGTCGATCGATGCGACCCACGCCCGTCTGGGTGGGCCGGGTCAGTGGTTGTTGGCCACTCCCCCGGCCCACATCGCGGGGCTGCAGGTTCTGTTGCGCACGATCAGGGCCGGCGAGGTTCCGGCGGCCATGGAGCTTGACGACGGCTTCCGCCCCGGCGCAATGGCCGACGCCATCGGGGCGATGACCGGGCGTCGCCGTTATACGTCGGTGGTTCCGCTGCAGTTGCGGAGGATCCTCGACGACCCCGCCGCCACCGAGGCGCTGGCGACGCTGGATGGGGTGCTGGTCGGAGGCCAGGCCACGGCGCCGGAGCTGCTGGCCCGGGCCCGTGCCGCCGGGATCATCGCGGTGACCAGCTACGGCTCGTCCGAAACCTCCGGCGGCATCGCATACGACGGCGTGCCCCTCGACGGCGCGGAAGTGTCCGTCGAAGAAGACTCCGGCCGCATCGTCATCACCGGCCCGATGGTCTCCCGCGGGTACCGCAACGTCGATTCCCCGGACCTGCGGCCCGCCCCCGCCCCGCGCACCCCGCAGCGCCCCGACGACGTCCACGGCGTTTTCCGCACCTCCGACGCCGGCCGCATCACCTCCTCCCCCGACGCCGGTTCCCCCGACACGGTTTCCCCCGACACCGACTCCCGCGACATCGGTTCCCCCGACACGGTTTCCCCCGATGGGTCCGGCCCGGCCGGGGCGACCCGGCTCACGGTGCTCGGCCGCATCGACGACGTCATCGTCTCCGGCGGCCTCAAATTCCTGCCCGGCCCCATCGAAGACGCGCTGACCGCACTCGACGGCATCGCCGACGCGGCCGTCGTCGGCGTACCCCACCCCGAACTCGGCAACGCCGTCGTCGCCGCCGTGACGCTCGCCGGGGACATCCTCTCCCAACCCCCCGCCACCGACCACGCCATCTCCGAACACCTCCGCACCCGCCTGGCCCCTGCCCTGGACAAACACCAAGTGCCCAGAGCCGTCTTCGTCGTCAAGCAACTGCCCACCCTGCCCAGCGGAAAGCTCGACCGCACGAACCTGGCCGAACAGCTCTCCACCCGATGGGAGATGATGTCCCAATGACCGCGCGCACCACCCCCGCCCCCGCCGACCGGCCCGCCACCTTCTCCGACTGGCTCGAAGGCGCCCGCCCCCACACCTGGGCCAACGCCTTCGCCCCCGTCGTCGCCGGCGTCGGCGCAGCCGCACACCACTCCGACATCCTGTGGGGCCGCGCGGCCCTCGCACTCATCGTCGCCTGGGCGCTGATCGTCGGCGTCAACTACGCCAACGACTACTCCGACGGCATCCGCGGCACCGACGACGACCGCTCCGGCCCGCAACGACTCACCGGATCCGGACTCGTCCCCCCGAAAACCGTGAAAACCGCCGCCTTCGCCGCATTCGGCGTCGCCGGCATCGCCGGCCTGGCCCTCGCCCTGCTCAGCGCCTGGTGGCTCGTCCTCGTCGGCGTCGCCTGCATCGCCGGAGCCTGGTTCTACACCGGCGGCGACACCCCCTACGGGTACCGCGGCCTCGGCGAAGTCGCCGTATTCGTGTTCTTCGGACTCGTCGCCGTGCTCGGCACCGAATTCACCCAGTCCGGACGGATCAGCTGGCCCGGCGTCACCGCCGCCATCGCCGTCGGCGCGATCTCCGCATCCGTGAACCTGGCCAACAACCTCCGCGACATCCCCTCCGACACCGAAGCCGGCAAAGTCACCCTCGCCGTGCGCCTCGGCGACGCCAACACCCGCAAGGCATGGGTCGCCCTCGCCGCCATGCCGCTGATCGCGACCGTCGCCCTGGCATTCGCCACCCCCTGGGCGCTCGTCGGGCTCGTCGCGGCACCCCTGATCTACGTCGCATCGCGCCCGGTCACCGGAAACGCGAAGGGCCCGGACCTCATCCCCGTACTGGGGATGGCGGGCCGGGCCATGCTGCTGTGGGCCGTGGTCACGGCCCTGGCGCTCGCGCTGGGATAGGCGGGAACGGGGCGGGGGTTGCCGTAGCCGGAGGCCGGGGCCACCGTCGGCATGTGCTCCGTCTACTGCGCCTACTCCGCCTCGCGCTCGGCGAGTTGCTCGCGCACGTACTTCTTGTGCGCGCGGCGGTTGGCGTCCCACACCGCCACGCCTTCGTTGGCTCGCAGGCGCAGCGTCGGGAAGAGGAACACCGACGCCGGCATGGCCACGATCAACGCCAGGACGGCGAGGATGGCCAGCGGGATCTGAATCTCGAACAGCACGATGACGCCGACCAGCACGGCGAACACGACGAGGAACAGCACCAACCGGGCGAGGCCGTACCAGAACACGTCCTTGAACGCCCGGTTGCGCTGCGCGCGGTGCGCCTTCTCGTCGGGAGCCTGCCCACGTCCGGCCGCCGGGGCGTCGGCGGCACCGGCGGCACCGGCGGCACCAGGGGCACCAGCGGCGCCGGGGGTCTGCTTCGCATTGTCACTCACACATGACACTCTACGTATCCTGGGTTTACGTAGGAGGTGCCAGGTGGGCCGTTTGTTGATTCTGATCCTGATCGTCGTCGTGATCGTGCTGGTGTGGCGCGCTTTCGGGCCCGGTACGTGGGGCAAGGGCGTGGGCCGCAGCGGCATGGCCGGGCCGGGTTCGCTCGGCGGTGATCGCCGCGGCGGAATCGGTTGGGGCCCGCGCTCGGAGGCGGGGCAGCCGCGCATCAAGGGCCCCGACGACGACGAGGATTTCCTTTGGCGCCTGGAAAAGCAGCGTTTCGACGAACAGCGCGCCCGCGAGCGGGCCGAAGAGGCCGAACGTGAGCAGCGGCGTCTGGCGGAGGAACGTCGTCGCCGGGCCTCGGGCAACGCCGGACGAGGCAGCGACACCGGCAGTGACGACGGTTCCGGCGCCAACGGCCCTCGCGCAGACGGAAACGACACCACCGACGACGGCACCACCTCTGACGAAGCGGACTCCTGACGACCAAGGCCTTCACTCCTGACCTTCAACTCCGGGCGATTGATCCGGTTGTAAGGTCCCCGAGTCTTTGCCGACACTCCGCTGGCCCATCACGGTCCTTCGACTCTGGGCGCATGGTCCGGTTTTGCGCCAAACCGGTCCCTGACCTTCCACTCCACGCGAATGGTCCGGTTTTCGAAGGCGTCGACTCTCTGCCGCCTCCTCCGTCGGTCCTCAGCCGGCCCCTTACGCGGTAAAACCACACGAATCGCCCAAAACGACTCACCGCCTTCTCGCCCGACCTGGGGTTTTACCGACATCACATGAGTCGTTTTGGGCGACGCCCCGAAATTTGAGGCACCCGGGACTGATGGGGCCACTGCGAAGAACACCAAGCCCGCGCAGGTCGAGTGCGGGCCGGTCAGGTCCGTGCTGGTCGCGTACCGACCGACCATCCCGCCACCGGCTACACGTTTTTGCCGCGCGCGAGCAGCTGCAACAAATACTGGCCGTACCCCGACTTCACCAGGGCCCGCCCCCGCTGCTCGAGGTCGTCGTCGGAAAGCCACCCCATCCGCCAGGCGACCTCCTCGGGGCAGCCGATCTTCAGGCCCTGCCGCTGTTCGATGGTCCGCACGAAATCACCTGCGGCCATGAGCATGTCGACGGTCCCGGTGTCCAGCCACGCCGTGCCGCGCGGCAGGATCTCCACCGTGAGTCGGCCCTGCTCGAGGTACGCGCGGTTGATGTCGGTGATCTCCAATTCGCCGCGCGCCGACGGCTCCAGCCCCCGTGCGATGTCGACGACGTCGGGGCCGTAGAAGTACAGGCCCGGCACCGCGAAATTCGACCGCGGATTCTCGGGCTTTTCCTGCAACCCGGTGGCCTTCCCGGTTTCGTCGAAGTCGACGACGCCGTAGGCGGTGGGGTCGGCGACCCAGTAGGCGAAGATCGCCCCTCCCCCGGGCTCGCGGAATCGCCGCAGCTGGGTGCCCAGGCCGGCGCCGTAGAAGATGTTGTCGCCGAGCACCAGCGCCACGGGTTCGTCGCCGATGTGGTCGGCGCCGATGATGAACGCCTCCGCCAGGCCGCGGGGTTCGTCCTGTTCGGCGTAGGTCAGGTTGACGCCGAAGTCGGACCCGTCGCCGAGCAGGCGCGTGAATTGCGGCGCGTCCTCGGGCGTGGTGATGATCAGAATGTCCCGCACCCCGGCCAGCATCAGGGTGCACAGGGGGTAGTAGATCATCGGTTTGTCGTAGACGGGCACGAGCTGTTTGCTCACGGCTTTCGTGATGGGCCACAGCCGCGATCCGGTGCCGCCCGCGAGGATGATGCCCTTCATGGCGGTGTCACGCCTCCCCGACGTCTTCGTTGGCGATGGCCCATTCGTCGCGCAGTTCGTTTTCCATGGCGCGGCAGTCTTCCCAGTCGGGCAGGGCCCCGCCGGCGGCTTCGAATTCGGCGATGGCGGGTGCGGCGGCGTCGCGGTCGGACAGGATCGGCTTTACGACGGCCACCCCCGCGCCCGCGAGAATTCCCTCGATGTCGACGCCCAATTGCGGATCGGCGATGGACACGGCCCTTTCGATCTCGGGGTCGTATCCGGTGGAGGTCAGGTAGGTGAGCACCGAGTCGTCGTCGAGCGCGACGAAACCGTGCGCCACGCCCACCGGAATGTAAACCACCCGCCGGGTGCCCGGCTCCAGCTCGACGGTGATGTGCTCGCCGAACGTCGGGGACCCGCGGCGGACGTCGACGATGACGTCGACCACCCGGCCGGCGGCGCAGGTGACCAGCTTCGCCTGCCCCGGCGGGACGTCGGCGAAATGCAGGCCGCGGACGACTCCGGCGGCGGAGACGCTCATGTTCGCCTGCTCCGGGATGAACGGGTGGCCGGTGGCGTCGATGAACGCGTCGGCCTTGAACCATTCGTGGAACGACCCGCGCGCGTCGCCGTGGATGATCGGCTGGAAGACGTGGACCCCCGGGATCGCGGTGGGCCGGAAGGTGGCGCGGGCGTCGCCCGTCGCGTCGGTGGTCGAGTCCCTGCGGTGCGTTTCGTCGTTGCCCTGCGTCATGCTCCCGAGTCTAGGGCCCGCGCCGGATCAGGGCGTGATCTGCTTTTCCACGCGTGCGTAACCGGCTTCGGCGGCGTCGTATGCGCGCCCCCACCATTCGGGGTTGTCGCGGTACCACTCGACGGTGGCGGCCAGTCCGGCGGCGAAGTCGCGGTGGGCGGGTTCCCAGTCCAGGGCGGTCATGGACGACGGGTCGATGGCGTAGCGGCGGTCGTGGCCGGGCCGGTCGGTGACGTGGATGAAGTCGTCGCGGTCGCGGCCGAATGCGGCGAGGACGTCGCCGATGACGTCGATGTTGGCCCGCTCCCCGTCGGCGCCGATGAGGTAGGTTTCGCCGGCGGTGCCGCGGTCGAGGATGGTCCAGACGGCGTCGTTGTGGTCGTCGACGTGGATCCAGTCGCGGACGTTGTCGCCGGTGCCGTAGAGCCGGGGCGCCCGGCCGCGCAGCAGTCTGCAGATTTGGCGGGGGATGAACTTTTCGGGGTGCTGGCGGGGCCCGTAATTGTTGGAGCAGTTGCTGATCGTCGCGGCCAGGCCGAAGCTGCGCACCCAGGCGCGGACGAAGTGGTCGGCGGCGGCCTTCGACGCGGAGTACGGGCTCGACGGGTTGTAGGCGGTGTGCGGGGTGAATCGGGCGGGGTCGTCGAGTGCGAGGTCGCCGAAGACTTCGTCGGTGGAGATGTGGTGCAGCCGCACGTCGTGGCGCGTGCAGGCCTTGAGCACGGCGACGGTGCCGGCGACGTTGGAGCTGACGAACGGGTCGGCGTCGCGCAGGGAATTGTCGTTGTGCGATTCCGCGGCGAAGTGCACGACGGCATCGTGCTTTGCGACGAGCCGGTCGACGAGTTCCCCGTCGCGCACGTCGCCTTCGATCACCTCGCACACGAAGGGCGACGGTGTCGCGGAGGTCGCGGACGCGGGGGCCATGGAATCCCCCGACGCCTGAGTTGCGGGGCGTTCGCGCAGGCTGTCGGGGTTGGCGGCGTAGGTGAAGGAGTCGAGGACGGTGACGTCGACGTCCGGGCGGGTGGCCAGGGTCCGCAACACGAAGTTCGAGCCGATGAAACCGGCGCCGCCGGTGACGAGGATGCGCATGCGCCCACCGTACCCCTCGGTCAGGGCCGTCCCATCCGGTCGTGGTGCGGTGCGGGCGCGCCGGTGGAGTCTTTCGGCGCGGTGGCGTAGATCGTCATGACCAGGATGCCGCCCAGGAAGAACGCGCCGCCGACGATTTCGACCCACCCTGCGGTGCGGGCCGACCAGTCGGCGACGGTGAGCACGGCGCCGACGACGATGAGGCCGATCCCGGCGAGCAGCGCCCGCTTCGTGCCGAACCGCCGGATGACGCCCGGGGGCGCGAACGCAGCCAGGATCATGGCGACGCCGGCGACCATGGTCACCTCGCCGAGCCCGCCGGGGGCGAGCACGGTGAACAGCAGGCCGATGAGGAACAGGAACGCTCCCAGGGTCAGGGAGCCCTTCGACGTCGCGTGCATCAGTTCAGGCCGGCGTAGGAGTGCAGGCCCGAAACAACCATGTTGATGAAGAAAAGGTTGAACACCATGGTGGCGAAGCCGACGATGTTGATCCACGCGGCCGCGGCGTTGCGCCAGCCGGACGTCGCGCGGGCGTGGAGGTAGCCGGCGTAGACGATCCAGGTGACGAAGGACACGGTCTCCTTCGGGTCCCAGCCCCAGAAGCGACCCCACGCCACCTCTGCCCAGATCGCGCCGAAGACGACGCCGAGGCCGAACAGGGGGAACGCCCAGATGGCGGTGCGGTACGCGATGGCGTCGAGGGTCTTGGCGGTCGGCAGCGGCATGGCCAGCTTGCCCAGGCGGCCCTTCTCGGCGCCCTTCGGCTGCTTGATGCGCAACAGGTACAGCAGCGATGCGATGCCGGAGACGAGGAAGATGCCGCCGCCGATGGAGACGGTGGACACGTGGATCGGGAACCAGACCGACTGCAGCGCCGGGACGACCGGGGCGGACTCGGCGTAGAGCGAGGTGCCGCCGTAGAACATCAGGGCCGCGACCGGGGTGAGCAGCCAGGGCCAGAAGACGCGGGTTTCGTTGCGGCGCAGGATCACCGACGCGATGACCATGGCGAACAGGGTGAACACCGTGATGTACTCGTACAGGTTGCCCCACGGGAAACGCCCGGCGGAAAGGCCGCGCAGCACGACGGACGCCAGGTGCACGGCGACGCCGATGTAGAGGACCGTCTCTGCCATCGAGCCGATCGAGGCGGCCTTCCGGAACTTTTCGGCGACCTCGTGCGAGTCATTGTCGGCGGGGCCGTAACCGTCGGCGGCGGAGTCCGCGGCGCCGGTCGCGTCGGCGGTGGTGGTCGCACCTCCGGCGCCGGATCCGACGAGGACCTTCTCGGCCGTCTCGGAGCGGGCCTCGGCCCGGGCCTCGAGGGCCGACAGGCGTCGGACGTAGTAGGCGACGAACAGCAGCAGCGCCAGCGCGTACAGCGCGAAGGCCGTGAAGTAGGACCAGTCGGAGTACTGCGCCAGGGTCTGATTGACGGGCATCGGGGCCGTTTCCTGTCTTTCCGGAGGTTCGTGCGATCGGATATGACCGTAGTCCCGATCGGGCCGAAAACCCAACCCCCGGGGGCATCTGCGCAGGCCGGGGGCACCCAACTTTACGACGGACCGTCGTCAAGCAGTCACCGTGCGGAGCCCGGACACCCGCGCCCGGACGCCCGCGCCCGAACCGGCTACTCGTCCTCCGGCTCCGGGCGGCCGAGCACGCCGCGCACGAAGGAATCGAACTCGTCGCCCCAACCGGCGCGGTCCGTGCGGGCCAAACCGCCGAACTCCACGCGGGTGACGCCGTCCGACACCGGGTGCAGGCGCACCCACAGGCGGCGGCGCTTCACCGCCAGCGACACCAGCAGACCGGCGAGCATCACGATCGACGACCACAGCACCCACACCTGCGTCGGGTCATGCGACACCTGCAGGTTGACGAACTCCTTGGCGCCGAGGAACTCCACCTTCGTGCCGTCGTCGAGGGTGACGTCCTCGCCCTCCTTCAGGTTCACGCGGTCGATCTTCTCCAACTGGCCCGAATGCATCAGATCGCGGTCCAGCGAGAACAGCTGCTGGCTGCGGCCGGTGTCCAGACCCGCATCGCCGCGGTAGACGTCGACGGCGATGGCCGGATCGTTCATCGCCGGGTACGCCGACGTCAGCAACTGGCCGGTGTCGCCGGTGAACTCCGCGGTCGGGGCGAACAGACCCTCGATGGCGATCTGATTCTGGCGGCGCTCGTACAGATCCGGGTACATGCCGGCCGGCGGGTCGAAGCGCATGGCGCCCGACGACAGGAAGAACGTCGGATCATCCGGGCGGAACTGCACCACCGACGTGCGGGACTCGCCGTTGGGCCACGTCACGCGGACCACCGGCGCGAAACCATGACCCTGCAGGTACACGCGGTCGCCGTCGACGCGCAGCGGGTGGTTGACCCGCAGCTGCTGCTCGTTCCACGTCTCCACCGGATCGCGCATGTGCTCCCCGTCGGCCCAGCGGATGTTCGACGTGAACATCTCCGCCTGGCCGTTGGGCAGGTAGTCGGCGACGAAATCCTCCACCAGCACGCAGAACGGGTTCAGGCCCGTTCCGTCGAACGTGTTGCCCGAACGCAGCGAGTCGAAGTTCGCCGGGGCCGTGTTGCAGAACGGGTTGCTCACCGCACCCTGGACGGCCTCGTCCTGGATCTCCGTGCCGGTGTCCGTGACCAGGATGACCTGGCCCTCGTAGTACAGCATCTTGCCCGCGGCGATGGTGACCAGCAGCGCGACCAACCCCAGGTGGAACACCAGGTTGCCGAACTCGCGCAGGTACCCGCGCTCGGCGGAAAACGACGTCGCGCCCGCACGGTCCTCGTCTGCCGGGGTCTCCGTCACGTGCCACCGCTTCAGGCGCGCGGCGACGTCCGCCTTCACCTCGTGCAGGGGCTTGTCGACGTCGCCCACGTCGTTCATGGGCAACCGGGCCAGATTCTTCGGCGCCCGCGTCGGCGGCGTGCGCATCGCCTGCCAGTGCTCCCAGGAACGCGGGATGATGCACCCCACCAACGACGCGAACAGCAGCACGTAAATGGCGGTGAACCAGAAGGAGGAGAAAACGTCGAAAAGCTGCAGCTTGTCGAAAATCTCCGCCATCTTGCCGTTGTTGGCCAGGTACTCCTCGACCTTCTCCTGCGACAGCTGACGCTGCGGCAGCAACGCGCCCGGAATGGCCGCGAAGGCGAGCAGGAACAACAGGATCAGCGCGGTGCGCATGCTGGTCAGCCAACGCCACGCCGCCCGCACCGGACGCATCGCCCTGGCGCCGACGGTTCCCCGCGCGCGACCCTGCCCCTGCGTGGTTGTCGCCATCCCTGCTGCCATCTCCTTAAATCGGCGTCACCGTGTCGGTGATGAACGCCACCTGAATCCAATTGACGAACATGTCCCAGATCCCCGTCACCAACGCGATGCCCACCAGAACGAGCATCACCCCGCCGGCGATCTGGATCCTGCGGGAATTGCGACGCAGCCACTCCACGCCCTTCATCGCCCGGGCCGAGCCCAGCGCGACGAGGATGAACGGCAGGCCCAGGCCCAGGCAATACGCCACGATCAGCCCCACGCCGCGCGCTGCGGTCAGCCCCTCGGTGCCCGCGGACACCGAAATGATGGCCGTCAGCGTCGGCCCCAGGCACGGCGTCCACCCCAGCGCGAACACCGCGCCGAGCATCGGGGCGCCCAGCCACGTCGTCCACCGCTTCGGCGCCATGCGCGTGTCGCGCTGCAACGCCGGCACCATGCCCATGAACACCAGGCCCATGATGATGGTGACCACGCCGCCGATGACCGTCAGCGTCCGGGCCCCCACGCGCAACGTGGACACCAGGCCGAACACCGACGCCGAACCGAGCACGAAGATCACGGTGAAACCGGCGACGAACAACAGCGCCGCCAGGCCCACCCGGGCACGGCTCTTGCCGGCGGCACCCGAAATGCCCGTCAGGTACGACACGTATCCGGGCACCAGCGGAATCACGCACGGGCTGGCGAAGGACACCAGACCCGCGGCGGCCGCAGCCAGCACGGCCAGGACGATCGGGCCCTGGGCCGCGGCGTCCGCGAACGCGTCGCCGACTCCGGAGGCGAGGAGCATTTAGGCCGCCCCATCCTCGGCGGCGACCTTCTCGACGGCCTCCCACAACTCCGACTCGTCGATTTCCTTCAGGAAGACCATCGCCGGGCGGTGTTCGCGGTCCAGGATGATCGTCGTCGGAATCACCGACGCGGGGATGCCGCCGAGAGCGGCGGCGTTGACGAACGGCGGGTCGTAGATCGACGGGTAGGTCAGGCCGTTGTCCTCCACGAAGTCGCGGGGAGCGGAAATGACGTGGTCCCGGACGTTGATGCCCAGGATCGTGCCCAGGCCGGCGTCCTGCATCTTCTCGTGGACGATCTGCAGGTCATCCGACTCGGAACGGCACGGCGCGCACCACTGGCCCCATGCGTTGAGGACGACGATCTCACCCTCGAAATCCGACAGGTGGATCTCCGCGTCGTCCTCCATGAGGGACTTCCCGTACACGTCGGCGACCGGGGCACGGTCCTCCGGGGCGTATTCGATGACCGTCTGCCCGCCGGGCGAGACGAACTCGAAGGTGCCGCCGATGGCCACGGCATCATGGCCGACGGTGTCGTCGGAACACGCCGTCAGCGTCATGGCCAGGCCAATGCCCGCCACGGCGGCGATGGTGCGGAAAAGGGGGCGCATGTCGGGTGCCGTCCGTTTCGAAGATCGGGGTCCACTGCAATGTAACGATAACGGCGCCGCGACACCGAATCACTGTTGGGGCCGCCGTCAGTCAGAGGTGGCCCGCCGGCTCCGAGTAGCGCACGTCGACGATGGTGTCGCCGAGGTAGACCAGCGACGTCACCGACGACAGATCGCACTGGCGGTTCGCCGGGTTGTGGGCCAGCCGCAGGCCACGGGCGCGACGCGCGGCGGCGACGACGCACAGCTGGTGCGTGACGATGATCGCCTCCCGGCCCTCCGCGGCCTCGCGGGCGCGGTCGATGGCACGGTACATGCGGTCGGCGATCTCCTCGTACGGCTCGCCCCAGCTGGGCACGCTCGGACGCAGCAGACGCGGCCAATAGCGCGGGTTCCACAGATCGGAATCCCAACCGCGGACGTGCAGCCCCTCGAAGGTGTTGCCCGCCTCCAGCACGTCGGCGTCGATGACCGGCTCCAGGCCCGTCACGCGCGTCACCGGCTCACACGTCTCGCGGGTGCGCTGCAGCGGCGAACACGCGACGTAGGCGACGTCGTGGCCGGCGAAGGACTCCGCCGTCGCCTCCGCCATCGCGCGACCCCGGTCCGACAGGCGGTAACCCGGAAGTCGGCCGTAGAGGATCTGCGACGGATTGTGCACCTCGCCATGACGCACCAGGTGGACGATCGTGCGCGGCGAATGGACGGGCATGCGCCCGGTGCCCGACCCGGTCACTTGCCGGCCTCCGGGGTCGCCGCAGCTGCGGCCTCGGCGGCCACGCGCGCGGCCGACTCGATGATCTCGAAGTCGTCGTCGGTGAGGGCGGAGGAGACGAACCACGTCTCGAAGCAGCTCGGCGGGGCGTAGACGCCGTTTTCCAGCAGCGCGTGGAAGAACGCCGGGTACCGGAACGTGTCCGCGGCCTTCATGTCGGCGAAGTTGCGGCCCTCCCCTTCCGCGAAACGCGGGGAGAAGAACGTGGCGGCGCGCTGGATGTTGTGGGCGACGCCCTCGGCGGTCAGCGCGTCCGACAGGATGCCCGCCATGCGGTCGGCGTTGGCGGCGACGGCCGCGTACACCGCATCGTCGGCGGCCCGGAGGCTGGCCAGACCGGCGGCGACGGAGACGGGGTTACCCGACAGCGTGCCTGCCTGGTACACGGGGCCCTGCGGGGCGAGGTGCTCCATGATGTCGCGGCGGCCGCCGAACGCCGCGGCGGGCAGACCGCCGGAGACGACCTTGCCGAACGTGGTCAGGTCGCCGGCGACGCCGTCGATGCCGTACCAGCCCTTGGCGGAGGTGCGGAAGCCCGTCATGACCTCGTCGAGGATCAGCAGGGCGCCGTCGTCGTTGGCGATGCGCTTGAGCTCGGCGTTGAAGCCCTCGCCCGGCGCGACGGTGCCCATGTTGCCGGCGGCGGCCTCGGAGATGATGCAGGCGATCTCGCCCGGGTTCTCGGCGAAGGCGCGGCGCACGGCGTCGACGTCGTTGTAGGGCACGACGATGGTGTCGGCGGCCGAGGCGCCGGTGACGCCCGGGGAATCCGGCAGGCCGAAGGTGGCGACGCCCGACCCGGCCGAGGCCAGCAGCGCGTCGACGTGGCCGTGGTAGCAGCCGTCGAACTTCACGACCTTGCTGCGGCCGGTGAAGCCGCGGGCCAGGCGCACCGCCGACATGGTGGCCTCGGTGCCGGAGTTGACCAGGCGGACCTCCTCCACGGAGGTGCGGTCGATGATCTCCTGCGCCAACTCGGCCTCGCCCGCGGTGGGGGCGCCGAAGGACAGGCCGCGGCCGGCGGCCTCGCGGACGGCCTCGACGACGGCCGGGTGGGCGTGACCCATGAGCATGGGGCCCCAGGAGCACACGAGGTCAACGTATTCGTTGCCGTCGACGTCCCGAAGACGCGACCCCTGCGCCGACTCGATGAAGCGGGGCGTGCCGCCCACCGAGCCGAATGCGCGCACGGGGGAATTCACTCCGCCCGGGGTCACCGCACGTGCGTCGGCGAAGAGCCGCGCGGATTTGTCCGTCTGCTGATTTGAGGTCCGCTGGGGTGTAGTCACGCCGCCCATCGTAGGGAAAACGCCCGCGCATCGGGCGCACCCGCCCCGTCCCGCGTCGCCTCCGGCGTCAGCTTCGGCCCATTGCGCGGGAGACCATGCGGCGCGACAGAGCCGGGCGTTTGCCGCCGCGGCCCATGATGCGGTTGAGGCGACGCGACCGCCATTCGATCCACAGCCCGACCAGCACCATGAGCACCGATGCGGTGAGGGGGTGCAGCACGCCCGCGACGGACAACACCAGCACTGCGATGTTGTAGCCCCAGGCGAAGGTGATGTTGCCGGACATGGTCCGGGTGACGTCGCGCGCCAGGGAGATGGCCTCCGGGATGGAGCCGACCCGCGAGCGCAGGGACACCACGTCCGACTCCTCGATCTCGAGGTCGTCGACGCCCGCGTCGGCCTCCATGAGCACGCCGACGTCGGCGACGCGGAGGCATTCGGCGACGTCGGAACCGCCGACCATCACCACGGTCTCCCCGCCGGCGTGGACGCCGCGCACGGCCGCGGCCTTCCGTCCGGGGACGATGCCCGCGTAGACGCGCGAAATGCCCAGGCGGTCGGCGAAGCGCCGGGCCACCGGGTACGGGTCGCGGGTGATCATGATGGTGTCGACGCCCATGTCCTCCAGCTCGTCGATGGCCTCGACTGCATCGGGTTTGATGTCCTCGCCGACGGTGATGACGCCGCGGATCTTGCCGCGCCAGCTGATCACCAGGGGCGTGCCGCCGCCCATCGCGGCGACGGCCATGCGCTCGTCCAGCGCCGACATGTCGCGGGGGCGCCACAGGCTGGCCTCGACGAAGCGCATTTCGACCTCGCCGTCGGAGTTGGCCACCGGCAATTCCGCCTGGCCGATGAACGCTCCGTCGGCGTCGATTTCGACGTGGTGGACTTCGATCCAGTGGGGGACGTCGCCGCCGCCGGTTCCGGAGTCCCGGGAGACGCGGCATGCGCGCACGATCGCGGCGGAGACCGGGTGGTCGGATTCCATCATCAGGGCGCCGGCGACGCGGAGGATCAGTTCGGGGTTCTCCCCCTGCGCCGCCTGCACCTGCAGGACGTGCATCTCCCCCTCGGTCAGGGTGCCCACGCGGTTGAACATCACGGAGTCCGCGACGGCCAGCGACCGGAACGCGTCGGCGTTGCGGATGAGCAGGCCGCGTTCGGCGGCGGAGAGAATGCCGATGCGCAGCGCCGTCGACGTCGACATGGCCAGGGCCACCGGCGCGATGCCGATGAGGATGGCCAGCGCCACGGCGAAGGCCCCGCCCGGGCCGCCGGAGACGAGCCACCAGATGCCGAACGCCGACACCGCCAGCGTCATCGTCCACGGCACGAGCACCGACGCGGAGCGCACTGCGGTCTGGTGGGCGACGTCCTCTTCGCGGATGGCGGTCTGGATCCACCGTTGAATGGCGGCCGCACGCGTCTTGGAACCGGTGCGCGACACGCGGACCTTGAGCTTCTGATCCAGGTTCATCGACCCGGCCCACACCCGGGAGTTGACCTTCACCTCGGTCGGCTCGGCCCCTCCCCCGACGGCCCGGGAGTCGACCCGGGAGGCGCCGCCGACGACGCTGCCGTCGACGGGGATGATCTGCCCGGGCGGGACGACGACGTCCTCGCCGATGTTGAGCTCCGCCACCGGCACGCGGCGATGCTCGGGTTTGGCGGCCTTGCCCGTCTTGCGCACCACGGTGACCTGACGGTCGGCGGGGATGCGCAACACGCTCATGGCGGCGCCGGTGCGCACGCGGTTGTATCTGGTGGCCAAGCGACCGGCCAACAGCAGCACGGTCACGCCGCAGGCGACGTCGAGGAAAAGCTCCGCGGGCGCATTGCGGTCGTAGTTGAAGGCGAACCACGTCGGCGACGTCGTGAAGCCGATCCGGCCCGCCTCGCCGAAGACGATCTCCCCGATGGACCAGGCCCACGCGGCGAGGATGGCCACGGCGCTGGCCCCGTCGAGCGCGGACATTCTCCTGCGCATCGACGCCAGCATCGCGCGGTGGAACGGCCAGCCGCCCCACAGCGCCACGACGGTGGTCAGGGCGGCGGCCCACCACTGCCATCCGTCGAATTGCCACGGCACGTGCAGCGACAGCACGAGCACCGGGATGCTCAGCAGCAGCGACACGATGAACCTCGTCCGCGTCACCAGGGCGCGGGCCGTGAACAGGACCTCGTTGGAGCCTTCCGCGAGCAGCGCTTCTTCACGACGACGGATCCTCGCCTCGGCCATCTGCTGTGCGGCGGCGGGCACGGCCGGACGGCGACGGGGCGCCGCGTCCAACCGGGTGGCCCGGCGGCGCAGCGAATTGCGGGTCAGGTAGGCGACGATGCCGTGTTCCTCGAGCGCGGCGATGAGCGTGTCCGGGGGCAAGTCGTCGGGGGCGGTGATCCACGCGCGGCCCGGCGAGTAGACGACGGTGGCCGTCACGTCGGGAAAAGCGTCGAGGATCTTCTCCGCCTCGTCTGCGGCCAGCGCCGACTCCAGTCCCTCCAGGACCAGACCGTAGGACGTCAGCCCCGTGCCGGTGCGGCGGGCCAGCCGCTGGTGGAGGCTTTCGTCGTCGTCATGGCGGCGCGACGACCGCAACCACGCGGCGGCCTCCTTCGCCTCATCGATGGCGCGGTTGACCCGTTCGTCGGTCTCGCGCAGTTCCCGCGCCTTGACGTGCTCGGCGTCATGCACCGATGCGTCCGCCGTCGCGGATCGCCCGCGATGGCCCGCACCCGCGGGGCCCGCCGACGTCGGGGTCGCCCCATCCTTGGGGTCCGGGGCGCCCTCGCCGGGTTCACTCGGGGCGGCGGTGCAATTCGGGGGCCGCGATGACGGGCTCATTGCGCCGCGCCGCCTTTGCCGGCCTTGAGGTCGCGGTACAGCAGGACGAGGCCGATGACCATCACGCCGGCGGGAACCGCCGTCCACGGCGTCACGGCCATGGCCATGCTGCCGGCGAGCGAGACGAACGCCACCAGGGCGATGACGCCCATCAGCACCCGGCGGACCACCTTCGACTCCCCGGCGGAGGGGGCGAGCACCGCGACGACGATCGCCGTGACGATGCCCAACACGCCGACGATGACGATGTCCCGGGAGACGTCGGCACGCACGCCGGAGCGATCCTCCGTGAGCACCAGCAAAGCCACGACGGCCTGCGCGATGGCCCCGCCGATCAACGTCAACAGCCATGCGGGGCGACCGACGGTTGCGTCAGCGGCCATGTCCGCCTTCCTTTCCACGACCACGCCGGGGACCCTTCCCCGACGCCGATCCCGGACCATCGCCGGAATCGCTTCCTCCGGCGCCAAAATACTCCATGGCGTTGCGCCCCGAGGCCAGCACGACGGCGGCGCCCGCGGCGGTGGCCGACGCGATGGTCAGGGCGCCGTCCGCGAGCTGAAGCGGAACCGGGGCCAGCGGCCACGGGCCGACCGGGCCGCCCATGAGCACGGTGAGCATGCGCACGATCAAATACGCCGAACCCGCCACGAGGATGAGGCGGGCCCACTTGGCGCCGGCGCGCATGCGGAACGTCAAAAACGCGAATATGCCCGCGAACACCACGGTGAGGAGCATGGTCAAGATCGCCGATCCGCGGGCCACCATGATCTTCTCGTCGGCGCTGAGCTCGGGGAACGAACCCCCGACCGGCTCGCCTCCGAAACCCGAGACGTCGAGCAGCGCGCCGGGGTTGAGCAGATTGATGGCCAGCGTGGTCATCGCCGCCGCAACCTGCAGCACGCACGTGGCCAACCACGCCTGCCAGGCGCCGACGATCTGCTCCGGCGGTGCGGGACGCTCGCTCATCGCTGCCGGAGCTTCCGGGCGATGTCAACGGCGAAGTAGGTGAGCACCTGCTCGGCACCGGCCCGGTGAATGCCCAGGACGGATTCCATCATCGCGGCCTCCAGGTCGATCCAGCCGTTGGCGGCGGCCGCGTGGATCATCGCGTATTCGCCGGACACCTGGTAGGCGGCGACGGGCACCGGCGACATGTCGGCGACCTCGCGCACGATGTCCAGGTACGCCATCGCGGGCTTGACCATCACGAAGTCGGCGCCCTCGGCGACGTCGAGCTCGACTTCCAGCAGGCTCTCGCGACGGTTCGCCGGATCCTGCTGGTAGGTGCGGCGATCGCCCTGCAGCGAGCTGCCGACGGCCTCGCGGAACGGGCCGTAGAAAGCGGAGGCGTACTTCGCCGAGTACGCCATGATGGCGACGTCGGCGTGACCGGCCTCGTCGAGCGCGGCGCGGATGACCTCGATCTGGCCGTCCATCATTCCGGACGGCGACACGATGTGGGCGCCGGCGTCGGCCTGGGCGACGGCCATGCGGGCGTAGTTGGTCAGCGTCGCGTCGTTGTCGACGACGGTGCGGCCCCAGCGGTCCTCCCGCAGCACGCCGCAGTGGCCGTGATCGGTGAACTCGTCGAGGCAGGTGTCGGCCATGATCAGCACGTCGTCGCCGAACTCGCGGCGCAGGCGCGACAGCGCCCGGTTGAGCACCCCGTCCTCCCGCCACGAACACGCGCCCTCGGCGTCCTTGTCCGAGTCCAGCGGCACGCCGAACAGGTCGACGCTGGGGATGCCCAGTTCCGCGGCCTCCTCGACCGCGCGAACCAGCGAATCCTCCGTGTGCTGCGCCACGCCGGGCAGCGAGGAGATCGGGCGGGGCCCGTCCAGGCCGTCGGCGACGAACATGGGCAGGATCAGATCATCGACCGCAAGCGACGTCTCCGCCGTCATCCGCCGCATCACCGGGGTGGAGCGCAGGCGGCGCGGCCTGCGGATCGGGGCGGGAACGTTGGCTGAGGGGATACCGGATTCCGTCATGCCCCCAGGGTACGGCCGACCGCCGGGAAACGGGCACCGGGGTCCCGCCCGCGGCCGACCCCGGCGTCGCCTACTCGGCGGCCGTTTCCGCCGTCTGCGCCGGGCCGTCGTCACGCGACTCGGCCGCAGCCTGCGGGGCCTGCGCGGCCTGCGGGGCCTTGGCCTCCGTGCTCCGCTTGCGGCGCTTCTTCCGCGGCGGCGGCAGCTGGCCGGCGGCACGCAGCGTGGCGACGTGCTCGGCCAGGGCGTCCACCAGATCGGTGATGCCCGCCCGCTCCGGCATGACGTCGACGCGCAGCCCGTACTCGCGGGCGGTGGCCGCCGCCATCGGGCCGATGCACGCGATGATGGTGCGCGCATGCGGCTTGCCCGCGATGCCCACCAGGTTCTTCACCGTCGACCCGGAGGTGAAGCACACGGCGTCGAAACCGCCGGTCTTGATCATGCTGCGGATCTCCGCGCTCGGCGGGGCGGCGCGCACCGTGCGGTAGGCGGTGACGTCGTCGACCTCCCAGCCCAAATCGATGAGCCCGTCGACCAGCACGTCGGTGCCGATGTCGGCGCGCGGCAGCAGCACCCGGTTGACCGGGTCCATGCCCTCGATGAACTCGGGGAACACCTCGACGACGCCGGCCGCGTTCTGGCGGGTCGGGTCGGGCAGCAGCTCGGGCGTGATGCCCAGCTCGCGGATCGCGGCCGCCGTCTTGTGGCCGACCGCGGCGATGCGCACGCCGGCGAACGACCGCGCGTCCAGGCCGAACTCGGTGAACTTGTCCCACACCGCGTTGACGGCGTTGACCGACGTGAACACCACCCACTGGTAGCGCCCGTCGACCAGGCCCTTGACCGCGCGCTCCATCTGGGCGGGGCTGCGCGGCGGCTCGATGGAGATGGTCGGCACCTCGATCGGAATGGCGCCATGGGCGGCCAGGCGGGTGCGCATCGGGCCGGCCTGGCCCTTCGCGCGCGGCACCAGCACGTTCCAGCCGTACAGCGCGCGGTTTTCCCACCAGCTGTACTTCGAACGCTTGTCGACGCCCTTGCCCAGGGTGACCACCAGCGGGCCGGACAGGTCGCCCGACAACTGGGCGAGGGTGCCCAGCGTGACGTCGTAGGTGCGCTGCAGGCGGGTGGTGCCGTGGACGGTCACCGAGGCCGGCAGCGAGTCCGGCAGGCCCCGGGCGGACAGTTCCCCGGCGATGGCCGACAGGTCGTCCTCGACGGCCTGCAGCACCAGCGGCTGCGGGGCGGCGGCGAGCTCGTCCCAGTCGACGTCGGCGCGCCCGAGATCGGTTTCGGTGTACGTCGAGCCCAGGGCGATGCCGGCGAAGGCCGGGACCGTCGACGGCACGGACATGCCGGGCACGATCTGGAACTCGATGTTGTTGCGCGACACGGCGTTGATCTCGGCGAGCACGGCGTCGCTGGTCAACGGGTTGCCGGCGACGAGGCGGACGACGTCGTGGCCGCGGCGGGCCTCGGCGACGAGGGCGCGGCTCATTTCGGTGGGGTCCTCGATGGGCTCGCGGATGTCCGCGGCGGTCGGCGGGGCGGGGCGCGGCGGCTTGCGGCGCGATCCCGAGGCCTTCGCGTCGGCGCACAGGCGCTCGTAGGCCTCCTCCGCCTCGCGAAGGACGTCCTCCGGCACCGGAAGATCGGCGGCGACGAGTTCGCGTACGCCCGGCATAACGTCGGGGTCGACGAAGGCTACGGAAGTGCCGGCGAGGACTTCGCGGGCGCGCAGCGTCAGCAGGTCCGGGTTGCCCGGGCCCGCGCCGACGAACAGGATTCGTCCGGCGGGCGTCGTGCGGGGGGTGCTCATCGTGGTGGCGTTGCTCTTCTTCTCGGTGGTTCGGGGGCGGGTTTGTCTGAAACGGAGGGCCGGCGGGCCCCGGGCGTCAGCGAAGGGTGTCTCCCATGACGTCGTGGGCGCCCTGCTCCAGCAGTCGGGCGGCGACGGCGCGGCCGATCTCCTCGGCGTCTTCCGGGGCGCCGACGCCGGACTCGACCAGGCGGCGGGACCCGTCGAGGGCGAACACGCCGGCGGTCAGCTCCAGACGGCCGTCGTCGGTGATCTCGGAGTGCGCGGCGACCGGCGCGGTGCAGCCGGCCTGCAGCTCGGAGAGGATGGTGCGTTCGGCGCGGGCGCGGGCGTGCGATTCGGCGTCGTCGAGGCGACCGAGGATGAGCGCCAGGCGCTTGTCGGCGGCGCGGCACTCGACGGCGAGGGCGCCCTGGGCGGGGGCCGGCATGAGCACGTCGACGGCGAGGGATTCGGCGGCGCGGTCGAGGCGGCCGGTGCGGTCCAGGCCAGCGCGGGCCAGCACGACGGCGTCGAGGTCGTCGTCGACGCGTCCCATGCGGGTTTCGATGTTGCCGCGCAGCGGGCGGATGTCCAGGTCGGGGCGCACGGATCGCAGCTGGGAGACGCGGCGCGGGGCGGAAGTGCCGACCTTGGCGCCCTGCGGCAGCTCGGCCAGCGGCAGGTTGCCGCGGGAGATGAGCACCTCGCGCGGGTCGACGCGCTGCGGCACGGCGGCGATGATCAGGTCGTCTTCCGGCGCGGTGGGCAGGTCCTTGAAGGAGTGGACGGCGACGTCGCAGACGTCTTCGCGCAGCGCGTGGCGCAGGGCCTGGGTGAACACGCCGATGCCGATCTTCTCCACCGGGTCGTGGCGGTTGGCGTCGCCGGCGGTCTTGACGATGACCAGCTCGGCCTCGTGGCCCATGCGGATCAGCGCGTCGCGCACGTGGCCGGCCTGGGTGGTGGCCAGTTCGGAGCCGCGGGTGCCGATGCGGATCACGGGCCGGTCGTCCCCGGCGACTCCGGCGTTGGCGTCGGTGCGCTGGGTGTCGGTGTTGGTGTCAGCCACGGTTTCCTCCGGTTGTGGATCGCATGATGCCCTCGATGTCCGCGGTGCCGCGCATGCGGCCCATGCGGTCGCCGACCATGAGGTCGGCGGGGATGTCGGTGTCGGCGTACAGCGACTGGGGCGTGGACAGCGGAAGGTCGAACAGGCGTTGCAGGGCCTGTGCGTAGGACGTGCCGCCGGGTTCCCCGGACAGCTTCTTCACCTGGACGGTGGGCACGTGCAGGAGCTTGTCGACGACCCGCCGCACGGTTCGTCCGACCTCCTCGCGCTCGCGCTCGGTGAGTCCGGGGGTCTTCGCCTCCAGCCGGAGCAGTTCGGCGGAGACGACCTCGGCGGCCTTTTCGCGCAGCGCCTTGACCGTCGGCGCGGCCTCCAGTGCGCGCTGCGCCTGCAGGTAGCTCTTCAGCTCCTCGTCGACGATCGCCCGGGCGGCGATTTCGTCGTCGCGGCCGAGTTCGCGGGTCGACGTCATCTGCAGGCGCTCGATGTCGAACAGCGCGATGCCCTGCAGTTCGCCGACGCCGTCTTCGACGTCGCGCGGCATCGACAGGTCGGCGATGGCCAGCGGGCCGGCGTCGCGGACGTGGTCGATGAGGACGACGGGGCTCATCGCGCCGGTGGCGGTGACGAGGATGTCGACGTCGTCGAGGACGTCGCGGTAGTCCTCCAGCGCGATGGCGCGGGCCGGGACACCCGCCTCGATGGAGTGGTCGGCCAGGTTCTGCGCGCGATCGAGCGTGCGGTTGGCGACGGTGATGTGCGAAACGCCAGCGCGCCCCAGATGGGTGGCGGCCAGCGAGCTCATGGCGCCGGCGCCGAGGATCAGCGCGTTGTTCCCGGCCAGGCCGTCGGCGTCGCCCGGACGGTAATCGGGGTTGATGGCGCGGATCGCCTCGTCGACGGCGACGGACACCATCGAGGCGCCGGCCTCGTCGATGTCGGTCTCCGAGTGGACGCGCTTGCCGGTGTGGAGGGAACGCTGGGCGAGGTCGTGGAGGGTGCGGCCGACCGCCCCGTGCTCGTCGGCGCTCTGGTAGGCGGCGCGGATCTGGCCGATGATCTGCTGCTCGCCGATGACCATGGAGTCCAGCCCGGAGGCGACGGACAGCATGTGCTCCGCGGCGCCTTCGGCGTAGCGGACGTAGAGGTGGGGCGTCAGATCGTCGACGTCGAGGCCGGAGCGGTCGACGATTTCGCGGATGACCGCCGACAGACCGGCGTGGAATCCGCGGGCGGCGACGTAGTATTCGACGCGGTTGCAGGTGGAGACCAGCATCGCCTCGGACACGGCGTCCTCCTCGAGGAGCCGGGCGAGGGTCTTCGGCTGATCCGTGTCGGCCACGGACACGCGCTCCAGCATGGACACTGGCGCGGACCGGTGCGACATCCCGACGAGCAGCACACTCACGGCATAACCACCGCTATCCGTTCCTCCTCCATCCGGCGGGTCGATTCGGCGGCCGGATCTCGATTTCCGCCCAGCCATACGGTTTGCGACGCCGTCGCCACGCGGATCCTGATCGAGGTGAAAACGGCGCGAACCGGGGTGACGGCGCATGACGCCGACCCCGGTGCGGATGCCAGATCCACCATGCCCTAGGGTGATGACAGGCGTTGTGCGCCCGCCATCGCCGTGGGCTCATTTTCATCAACGGTAGACCGTGCCGGGGGTATTCCACAAACGCGCGCATCCCCCATCATCGCCCGATGTAGCCCATGGGGGGCGCCCATTCCCCGCCCCGCCGCGTCAGCTCAGGGCGTCGATCAGATCCTCGTCGTCGATCTCCCAGCAGGCGATCTCCTCGCCGTCGACGAGCACCACCGGCACCCGATCCCCGAACTCGACGGCGTCGGCCCCGTCTCCCGCATCGACGTCGACGACCTCCACGGTCGCGCCGAAACGCTGCGCGATGGGCCGGATCTGGGCTTCCACGCGGGCACAGGAACCACAGGTCGCGCGGGTCATGAGCGTGACGACGGGCATGTCGTCGCCCCCTTTCGTCGCAGGTGCGGGCAGTCGGCCGGTTTCGGGCGGCCGCGGCACCCGGCGCGCGACGCCCCTTCCCGACACGGAAAAACCGGGGAAAGCATACGATGAACCCACCGGCGTGCGGCCCACCGGCCGCCGATCGTCGGCAGCTCCCGCGAGAAGTTTAGGAAACCCAGTGTCCACTCCCGGATCCGACCGGCCGTCCCTGTTGCCGGGCGACATTTTGTCGGAACTGCTGCCCTCGCACGGAACGGTGCGCAATTTCCTGGAGACCGTGGCCCTGCGCCCGCTCGACGGGGAGTCGCAGCGCGCAGCCGGCGAGGCCGCGGCACTGGCCGCGATGGGCGACGTCTACGGCATCGACTCCGACGAGCTGCTGGTCGGCTACCGGTCCGTCCACGGCGCCGTCGATGCGGCCGGCGGGTCCGAACGGCTGTCGGAGCCCCACCCGGACATTCCGCAGGACGTCGGCACCGCCGCGTTCTTCGACGTGGACAACACCCTCGTCCAGGGTGCGTCCATCTTTCTGTTCGGCGCGGGCCTGGCCCGCCGGGGTTTTTTCGACTTCCGGGAGCTCGGCGGGATGCTGTGGAAGCAGGTGAAGTTCCGGGTGTCCGGCTCGGAAGACGCCGACGACATCGCCGACGCCCGCGAGCAGGCGCTGGCCTTCATCAAGGGCCACGACGTCGCCGAGACCGTGGCGATGGCGGAGGAGATCTTCGACGAGATCATCGGCGACCGCGTCTACGCGGGCACCCGCGAGTTGGCGGACCTGCATCTGCAGGCCGGGCAGGAGGTGTGGCTGGTGACGGCCGCGCCGGTGCAGCTCGCGCAGGTCATCGCCAAACGCCTGGGTCTGACCGGTGCGCTCGGCACGGTGGCCGAAGTGGAGGACGGCAAGTTCACCGGCCGACTGGTCGGCGACATCCTCCACGGTCCGGGCAAAAAGCACGCCGTCGCCGCGCTGGCCGCCTCCTCGGGGCTGGACCTGTCGCGGTGCGCGGCGTACTCCGACTCCGCCAACGACGTGCCCATGTTGTCGATGGTCGGCTCCGCCGTCGCCGTCAACCCCGACCGACGGCTTCGCCGCATCGCCGAAGAACGCGGGTGGGCCGTGCGCGAATACCGCACGGTGCGCCGCACGATGTTCCGGACCGCCCGCTGGGCCATCGTCGCCTCCGGCATCGGGGCGTGCGCCGCCGGAGGCTACCTGGCGTGGAACGAGCTGAGGGAACGCGGCCGCCGAAGGGCCCCTCAGTAAAACGCGCTCGTGCGATCCCGCAGGGTGCGCAGCAGCCGGGCCTGGATGCGCCTCTTGACCTCATCCGCCAATCCCAGGACCGACACCGGGTCGTCGTGAAGCCGAATCGGTGCGGAATCACCGCCCGCCCCCGGCTCGGGCGCCTCCATCAGTCCGCCGCGGTAGCCCTCCGCCCACTCCCGCGGATCGATGGGATCGAGGACGTCGATGCGCCACTTCGACGGCAACGGCACCGCACCGACGACGCCCAACCACGGGAAAAACGGCGTCGTGGGAATGTACGGAATGCCCAGCCCTCGGGCGATGGACAACACGACGTCGCGCACCAACTCGATGAGCGCCTTGCGCTCCGCCGCCCCCTCCGGCCCCAGCGCCCAGGCGGGCAGGTCCTTCAGCGGCGTCGTCGCACCTTCCGCCAGCACGTCGGCGATGCCCCACACCAGCGACTCCAGCGCCTCGTCGACGGGGGCGGCGCCCTCCGCGTGCCCGATGTTCGACGTTTTCATTCCCTCGGCGCCCAACAACGCCGAACCGCGGAACACCGCACCGAGCTGCGGGTAGATCTCCTCCGCGCCGACGATGGACACCGGGACGATCGTCGCCCCGTGGCGCAGGGCCGTGGCCGCGAACCCGCCGCGACCGAACGCCTGCAGCTGGTACCGCTGCGTGTACGGCTTGCCCAGGCCGCGGTAGCCCTCCGGGAACACGCCGACCATCTCGCCGGCCTCCAGCAACGCCGCCGCCGCGTCCCTGTCGGCCCGCACCGCGCCGACCTTCGTGGCCAGGTCGGACACCACCGGCAGCGAAAACGCCACGTCGCCGGCCAACAACCGCAGCAACCGGCCCGACTCGCGGTGCAGCGACAGCTGCGTCATGATCGCGTCGACCGGCAGGTTGCCGGAATGGTTGGCGACGATCATCGTCGGCCCGTCGGCGGGGATGCGGTCCCCGCCATGCAATTCCACGCGAAACCAATGGTCGTGCAGCGGGGCGAGGGCGGGGAACCACGTCTCCTCGACGAACTCGAGGTCGGGTTCCGAAATCATGCCCACGACGATACCGGGCGGAACCGGCGCTCACCGGCGCGGCGGGGCGTCGCCACGCGAAAACGACGAAACGCCCGCCCCACCTGACGTGGAACGGGCGCCGTGGGCCCTCGGGGCGGGCGATGCCGCCGTGGCCTACTTGCCGAGCTTCCGGCGCTGCACTCGGGTGCGTCGGAGCATCTTGCGGTGCTTCTTCTTCGACATGCGCTTGCGGCGCTTCTTGATGACGGAACCCATCGGCTCGACCTCGCTATTCGTTGACTTCTTGCTGGCTTATCGCGACCGACGCGACGCCCCGGCACCGGCTCCGCAGTCGGACGGAGGGCGAATCATGGGGCGCGTCGGGCGCCAATCGGGTCAATCATAGCGGGGAGCCGGGTGCCGGGGTCAAACGCCCCTCACCCGCCACCGTGCGCGAAACGCGGCGAACGACCCGTCGGGGGGGGGACTTACCCGGCGTCGTAGAAGGACGAGTCCAGGTACGTCTTGACCGCGCTCTCGTGAACGCGGAAGGAACGGCCGACGCGCACCGCCGGCAGCTCGCCGGCGTGGACCAGGCGGTAGACGGTCATCTTCGACACCCGCATGATCTCGGCGACCTCGGCCACCGTCAGAAACGTCCCGTTCTCGGCATTCGTCATATCGTTTTCCCTTCAGCGCATTCCGCGCGCTGCAGGCTTCCCCTCCTGCAGAGACTGTGAACACGCGGTTGCTTCTTAGACCTTACCGTTATCGATGGTGCCATTGCGATACAAGGGCGCGAATGGGGCAACCGTTACGTTTGTTGCTGGTGCGTCCCCGGTGTCGCGCTCGCCGCCCGTGCGCCCGTCATCTGCGGAAACCCTCTCCCGGAAGCGAAGTGGCGCGGGCCGGAAGACGCCACCCGGGCGGGGGCGGCGCATCCGGGTTCCTCCGCACATTTCCTACCCGCCTTTGCTTTACGACGAGCCGGCCCGACTACTTACCGGCCGGGCGCCCCATGGCGGCCGACTTGTCGCGGCACGCGCGCATGGCCCGAATGACCGCGCGGCGCAGTCCCTCCTCTTCGAACGTGCTCGTCGCGGCGGCGGTGGTGCCGCCCGGGGAGGACACGTCGGCGCGCAGGGACACGGGGTCGGCGCCCTCGGCCATCATCATTTCGGCGGCGCCGGCGGCGGTGGCGGTGGCCAGACGCTGGGCCTGGTCGCGCTTGAGGCCCAGGGTGACGCCGGCGTCGACCATCGCTTCGACGAACTGGAAGAAGTACGCCGGGCCAGAGCCGGACACCGCGGTGACGGCGTCCATCTGCTTTTCCTCGACGACCTCGACGTGGCCGACCTTCTCCAGCAGCGCCTCGACCTGGGCGACGTGGTCGTCGTTGGCGAAGCGGCCGGGGGCGATGGCGTTGACGCCGCGGCCGACCAGCATCGGGGTGTTGGGCATGACGCGCAGGACGGGGGTGCCGACGGCGCAGACCGACTCGAGCTCCTCCAGGGTGATGCCGGCGGCCATGGACGCGACGATGGTGTCGCCCTCGCCCTCGTCGATGACGCCGGAGATCTCGTCGAGCAACGGGACGATGCCGTGGGGCTTCACGCACAGGAACACCACGTCCGCGCCGTCCACCGCCTGCTCGGCGTCGTCGGCGTCGACGATGCCGTACTGGTCGCGCAGCTCCTTGCGGCGCTCGGGCGACCGCTGCACCAGGTAGATGGACTTGGGGTCCACGCCACCGTCGATGAGGCCGCCGATGAGGGCGCCGCCGATCTTTCCTCCGCCGATAACAGCAATTCGTGTCATGGTCGGCCAGTGTGCCAAAAGCGCCCCTCCTTGGCTAACCAAGAAGGGGCGCTGCCGGGGTGTCGGCGCTCGCTCGCGGATCAGACCATGGTGAGCACGTACGGCGCGAAGGAGACGACCAGGCCGACGATGCCGGCGAGCACCGGGGTCAGCCGGTCTCGCTCGCGGCGGATGAGGTTGACGCCGATGACCAGGCCGAAGGAGAAGGCCACGGCGATGACCGCGACGACGGCCTTCGGCAGGGCCATCCAGAGCATCAGGAACAGCGCGAAGATCAGGCCGCCGAACAGCAGGCCGACGATCGTCTGGGCGATGAGTAGGCCGATGGACAGCGAATTGTCCTCGACGTAGTCCTCGCGGTCCTTCGTCGACTTCGGGGCACCGGACTCCTTCACCGCGGGGGCCGCGGCCGTCGCGGAGGCGGCGGAGGCTTGCGGGTCGACGGATTCCGGCTCATCCGACGGGTCGGAGAAGTCGACGAAGCCGCGGCGACGCTGGTCCTCGATTTCCGGCTCGGCGTCGTACTCCTCGCCGTACTCCGCGACATGGTCGTAGTCGGAATCGGAGTCGTAGTCGGCGTCGTATCCGGAGTCGTAATCGTCTTCGTAGTCGGCCACGTATCCGGAGTCGTGGTCCGAGCCGTAGTCATCCTCGTATTCCGCGCCGTACTCCGCGTCGTGTTCGCGGTAGGCGGCGGGCACGTCGTCGACGTGATCGACCATTGCGGCGGAACCGCCGGTGAACGTGCCGTCGGCGATGGCGGAACCGTCGAAGGCGCGGTCGCCGGCCGCATCCCATTCCCGGGCCGAAGCGGCGTCGTCGACCGCGACCTCCGCCTCGGCTTCGTCATCTTCCACGACCGGGATGACGTTCGTCGGGCGATCGTCGTAGGCCATGGAGCCCTCGAGGACCTCGCGGGCCATCGGACCGGCTTCGGCGACGGGCTCGCTGCCCGTCCGGGCGTCGTGGAACTTGGTGAACGTGAAGGTGATCTCGCCGGTCTCGTCGTTGGCCATCACCGGGCGCGGATCGACGGGAACGGCGGATGGGATGGAGAACGGCTCGCGCGGCTCGCGCGGTTCCTCGACGTCGACGGGCTGCTCGGCGACGGGCTCGGCCACCGATTCCTCGTCTGCGGCCGGCTCCTCCCCAGGCTCATCGGCGGCCGGCTCCTCCACCGGCTCTTCGGCGACCGGTTCCTCCGGCGTCTCGGCCGCGGGCTCTTCGACCGCTTCCTCGACGGACTCGGCCTCGACCGACTCGGCCTCGGCGGAATCGTCTTCGTCCGGAACCTCGGCAGCCTCGGCAACCTCGGCGGCCCCAGTGGACTCCGGGGCCTCGCCGACCTCGCCGGTCTCGGTGACCTCAGTCGAATCGGCGGTCCCGGTGACCTGGTCCTCGACCCGATCCTCGATCTGCTCGTCGTCCTCGACGGCGGCGTGGGCTCCGCGGCGGGGACCATCGGCCTTGACGCGCGGGATCGAACCCGTCAGTTCGGCGACGGAAATGCCACCTTCCTCCAGGCTGCGGCGCCGACGACGCGGGCGCTCCGCGGGCTCGGCGGAGCCGCCGCGCTCCTTGTCACGGCGCGCCAGCAGCTCGGCAACGGTGAGCTTCTCGTCGCTCATCTCATCCCTTTCCGTACAGATTGCCGTCGAGGCGACGCAAAATCACGCCTTCGCGCAGCGCCCACGGGCAAATCTCCACCTGCTCGATCCCCAATGCTCGCATACTCGCCTCCGCCACGAGGGCACCCGCGACGATCTGGTGGGAGCGATTCGAGCTCACGCCCTCCAACTCTGCACGGTCGGCGGCCGTCATGCGGGAGATGAACGCGATCAGCTGGCGCAGACCGGGAGCGGTCAGGGTGCGCTTGACGCGCGGACCCGCCGAGCTCGGCGCGGCACCGGTCAGGCGCGCCAGGGTGCGGAACGTCTTCGACGTGGCCACCGCCAGATCAGGCTCACCCAGGGTGCGCAGATGACGGGCCGGCTCCACGAGCTCGGCGTCGATGTAATCGCGCAGCAGATCGATCTTCTTGCGCGACGGCGGATCAGTGTCGAACCACTCGTGAGTCAGGCGGCCGGCGCCCAGCAGCAACGAATACGCCGCCTCCGGATCCTCGTCGGTGCCGGACGTCAGCTCCAGCGAACCACCGCCGATGTCCAGATTGACGATCCGCCCGGCCGACCAGCCGTACCAGCGGCGCACCGCCAGGAAGGTCAACCGCGCCTCGTCCTCGCCGGAGAGGATCTCCAGGCGAATGCCGGTCTCCTTCTCCACGTGATCGAGCACGTCGTCGGAATTGTTGGCGTCGCGAACCGCCGACGTGGCGAAGCTGATCATCTCTTCGCACCGCATCTGCTCGACCAGGCCCTTGGCCTCGGCGACGTAACCCGTGAGCTTGTCGATGCCCTTCTTCGACAAATCATTGTCGTCGTCGAGGTACTCGACCAGCTTCATCGTCGACTTCGTATCGCTCATCGGGGTGGGGTGCCCGCCGCGGCGGGCGTCGACCATCACCAAATGAACGGTATTGCTGCCAACGTCCAATACACCTAATCGCACGTGTCTCAGGTTAGACGGTCTACCGTGTTCCGGTGTGAATCAGCTCCACCCCCGCCCCGGACGGGGAACCGCACCATCCCCGGCGGAAGTCGCCCCCGATTTCCCCCGCGAATGGTTCGAGTTCACCAACCCGGAGGACCCCGACCACGTCATCACCTGCGATCTGACCTGGCTCCTGTCCACGTATTCCTGCGTGTTCGGCACCGACGCGTGCCGCGGAATCGACTCCGCCAACACGGACGTGGGCTGCTGCGGCCACGGCGCCTTCCTCTGCGACGAAGAGGACCGCGACCGCCTGACCGCCACGGTCCGGGCGATGGAAGCCGACGCCGGGGACGGGCCGTCGGAAAGCGGATGGTGGCAAAACCGTCCGCAGTCCGTCACCGCCTGGTTCCGCGACATCGACTCCGGCGTGGACGAGCCCCTGGAACCGTGGCTCGAATGGGACGAACTCGACGACGAGGACGGCAACCCCGAACCGGCGCTGAAAACCCCGGTGATCGACGGCGCCTGCATCTTCGCCAACCGCGCGGGCTGGCCGGGCGGGGTCGGCTGCGCCCTCCACCAGTGGGCCGTCGCCCACGACGTCGACCACGTCAAAGCCAAGCCCGACGTGTGCTGGCAACTCCCCCTACGTCGCCTCGAGGCCTACGAAGAGCGCCCCGACGGCCACGAAATCCTCCGCACCACCATCACGGAGTACGACCGCCGCGGCTGGGGCAACGGCGGCGAAGACTTCGACTGGTACTGCACCGGCGCCCCCGAAGCCCACGACCACGCCGACGCCATCTGGAAAACGCACGAATCCGAACTCGTCGAACTCATCGGCCGCGCCTGCTACGAGATCCTCGCCGACCATTGCCGCACGCGCGAGGCCGCCGGACTCGCCGGGGCATTCGGCCCCTCCGGGTACCCGCTGCTGGCCATCCATCCCGCGACCCGCGCGGCCGCCGAAGGTTTGCTTGCCGACGAAGTGTGATTCGGCGCCCGGGCCGGGCTACATCGATCGAAATCCATTCAGGCGCGCGCGGATAATTCGGCATCAAGCGTCCATACTGCAATATTCGAGAGCGGAATCTGCGACCGCTCCGAGTACTCTGCTCGCTCAGCCAAGATCATGCAGTCCCCGGCGCCAACCTTCTGGGCCAACCTCTCCACGAGGTCATCACCGCTAGCGGTAGTATTCCGCAATCGTCGGATCATCGTTGGATCCCATGTTAGTTCATTGGGGATCCAGGGTGACTCACCACTTTCGACCTTTGCGAGAGTCTTATCGAAACGCTGCGCGGCTTCCCTCCTCTGATGGCCGTCCGACAGTTGCGCGATATGATTGCCCGTCTCCACCACGGCGGTAACCGGGAGAATCATCGTCACCATGGCTTTTTTGTACGTCTTGAACTGGGGGATCACCGATTCTCGGTCCTGATTCTTGCCGGGAACATCCAACAAGCACGTCAACACTGACGTGTCAACGAACACCACCCGCGGCATAGCCGACATCAGGCAATCCCGAAAATATCATCGAAGGAATGAATATTCTGTTCCGACCGAAACGGGCCAGTCAAACGTCCGGCGGTTACGTTGTCACCGATGCTGCCCCGGGCCATGTCCTCAGGATATTGCGGCAAGTCCACCATCGGAACCAGGCAGCTGAGGCCAGTTTGCGAATCGCGGTAACAAACCAGGATGCTCTCGTTCAGCGAACCTTCAGCTGCATCGAGCAACGCAGGACTATGTGTCGTCGCCACAACCTGTCGCGAAGATGAATCCACCGCGTCGACCAGCAGGTCTAACAACAAGCTGGCTTGCGATGGGTGCAACCCATTTTCAATCTCCTCGACAAAAACTGCGGGAACAGCTGAATTTCTCTTCCCGGGTACGCCTACTTCAAGGAGTTCCGCGTCTGCAAGCAGCACAAGCGCAACACCGAGAACACGCAAGAGTCCGTCGCTCATCTCGCGGGCCGGGGTGAACTGCTCTGCACCCGCCTCAAACGGGCCAAGTGCTTCCCGAAGGCCCACCATGACGTCTCCCAGCGAGGTGTCACTGAAGTCGAGCCCCCGGACACGTTCATCCACGATGCGTTCTACGAGATCTTGGACATGCCCAAACGCCTCGGGTTGCCGATCCTGCAAACGGTGAAGAGTCGCGGAAAAGTTGTCTGCGTGTCGTCGGAGCTTGTAATCAGTTCGCGGCACGAAGGCTCTCATACGAGTCGGAATCGGGTCCAGCTGGTACATCGACCCCAGCGTTGAACGAACTGCTGCGACGCCGGCGCGGACGTCATCGTCCGCATCGGGTACGGCTTCGACTTGTCCGAGAACGGCTCTATCCCGCCAAAAATCAATGACGGGATTAGTCCCCTTCTTGCCATTCGCCACCGCGCGCCCAATGCCAGGAGAATCATCGTCGTGCAACACCCGAGGCGGCCCAATCAGGCTCTTCGTCTTACCGGAGGTCATGGATTCAAGTCGTTCGTCCACGACAGCCAAACGATCGCCGACTTCGACTTCAATGTCCCACGAATAGACCGTCGCTCCCATAGAAACATCGCACCCGAGGGAAAAGGAGTCCGTACCATGCGGGGCACACCCTCGGCTACCACCCCGGATCGCTCCATCCGGACTCGTCGAGTCATCCAGGACCTTGGCTAGCGGCCCTCCACCGGCGATCCGGGCCAGTACGGACACCGCGTCGAACACGTTCGACTTTCCCGAACTATTCCGCCCCGTAATGAGCAGCAAAGGAGGAATCGCCAGTCGCGCGTCTCGAAACGACTTGAACGAAGTGAGTCGCAGTTCCGTGAGTATCGGTGAAGCTGCCATGTCCAAATCCTATTCACACTTAGCTAATCTCGGTGGCCCGCCGCAGATTACCCCCGGCCCACCCGGCTACTCTTCGAACTTGTAGCCCAACCCGCGCACCGTGACCAGGTGCCGCGGACGCGACGGATTGACCTCGATCTTCGAACGCAGACGCTTGATGTGCACGTCCAGGGTCTTCGTGTCGCCGACGTAATCGGCGCCCCACACCCGGTCGATGAGCTGCCCGCGGGTGAGCACCCGGCCACTGTTGCGCAGCAGGTACTCCAGCAGGTCGAACTCCTTCAGCGGCATGGACACCGGCTCGTCGTCGACCGTGACGACGTGACGCTCGACGTCCATGACCACCCGGCCGCCCCGCAGGACGTCCTCCTCCAGCTCGTCGCCCTCGAACTCCTGCTCCCCGCCACGGCGCAGCACCGCGCGGATGCGGGCGATGAGCTCGCGGGAACTGTACGGCTTGGTCACGTAATCGTCCGCGCCGATCTCCAGGCCCACGACCTTGTCGATCTCGCTGTCGCGGGCCGTGACCATGATGACCGGAACATTCGACCGCAACCGGAGGTTCTTGCACACCTCGGTGCCGCTCATGCCCGGCAACATCAGGTCCAGCAGGACGATGTCGGGATCATGCGCCTCGAACTCGGCCAACGCGGTCGGGCCGTCGCCCGCGATGCGGACCTCGAAGCCCTCCTTCTTCAGGAGGAACGCCAACGGTTCGGCGAGGGCGGCCTCGTCTTCGACGATGAGAACGGAGGTCACGGGTGGATCATCCTTCCTTCTTCAGGGCCGGCAGTTCGAGGGTGAAGGTCGAGCCGGTGCCGGGCCTGCTCCAAATCTTAATGGCCCCCTTGTGGTTGGCGACGACGTGTTTGACGATCGCCAAACCGAGGCCAGTGCCGCCGGTGGAGCGGGAACGCGCCTTGTCGACGCGGAAAAATCGCTCAAAAATACGTTCCTGGTCCGCAAGTGAGATGCCGATGCCGCGGTCGGTGACGCGGATGGCGACGGTGTCGCCGTCCGTCATCTTCACCGACACGCTGACGGGCGTCTGCTCCGGCGAGTAGTTGACGGCGTTGGTGATCAAGTTGGCCACCGCCGTGATGAGCAGCGAACGGTCGCCCATGACCATCAGCCCCTCCTCGCAGTCGGTGCTCACCGAAATGCCCGCCTGGTCCGCCAGGATCTTGGTGCGGTACACGGCGGCGTCGACGATCTCCGACACCTTCAGCGGCTCCATGTCGGGCAACGCCTCCGCGCCCTGCAACTTCGACAGCGAAATCAGCTCGGTGATCATCGTGGACAGGCGCTTCGCTTCGCGCGTCAGGCTCTCGCTGAAATGCTCGACGGCTTCCGGGTCGTCCTTCGCCTCCGCCAGCGCCTCCACCAGCAGGCTCATCGCGCCGACCGGGGTCTTCAGCTCGTGCGAGACGTTGGCCACGAAGTCTCGGCGCGCGGCCTCCATGCGCACCAACTCCGACTCGTCGGTGGCATAGAGCACCACGAACCGGTCGTCCGCCATGGTCAACGGGCTGACCAGGCAGCGCACCGACTTGTCGGGCGCACCCGCCCGGCGCGCCGGAATGACCAGGTTGAGCTCCTGCTCCTCCTGCGTGTCGAACACCCGCAGCGCCGCCTCCCAGCCGAGGTCGTGGAGCACGCGCTCGTGCATGAGCCCGAGCTGGTGCGCCTGCGGGTTCGACAGGAGGACGTCGCGGGAAATGTCGACGACCACGATGCCCGTCGGGGCGCCCTGGATGGCCAGATGCAGAACCTGGGCGATGGTGGTGACGCGTTCCTCCGCCCCCGACCGCTTCTTCGTCACCGCCTTGACCACTCCGGTGACGGCGCCGCCGCCGATGAGAACCGCGGCCATCACGGCCGCACCCACTAACGCAGCGAAAATGGTGGAGGTCACGAAACCACCCTATCGCCTCCCCGACCCCCGCGCCCGGCGACCCGGACCCGCCGCGCGCGCCATCCCCCACCCCGGGGCACACGCGAAACCTCGTTCGCCACACCGGAAATGCCGCACGGCGGTTGAATGGACGCCGACGACAAGGGCCGCGCCCGCCGAAGCGGACGCGGCCCTCATACCGCGGAAAGCGGAGGCGTTACTTGTTGCCCTGGTTGGCCACGGCGGCGGCGCCGGCGGCGGCGGCCTCCGGGTCCAGGTAGGTGCCGCCCGGGTTCTGGACCTTGCCCTCGGCGTCGAACTCGTAGACCAGCGGGATGCCGGTCGGGACGTTGACCTCGGCGATGGCCTCCGGGGTGATGCCGTCCAGGTACATGAGCATGGCGCGCAGGGTGTTGCCGTGCGCGGCGAGCATGACGGTCTCGCCGTTCTTCAGGCGCGGCAGGATCTCGGCCTCGAAGTACGGGATCAGGCGCTCCTCGACGTCCTTCAGGCACTCGGTCTTCGGCGGGTTCTCGACGCCGGCGTAGCGCGGGTCGTTGGCCTGCGAGTACGGGGAGTCGTCGTCCAGCGGCGGCGGCGGGGTGTCGTAGGAGCGGCGCCAGGTCATGAACTGCTCGTCGCCGTACTTCTCCTTGGTCTCGGCCTTGTTCAGGCCCTGCAGGGCGCCGTAGTGGCGCTCGTTGAGACGCCAGTCGCGGACGACCGGGATCCACAGGCGATCGGCGGCGTCGAGGGCCAGGTGAGCGGTGTTGATGGCGCGGCGCAGCAGCGAGGTGTACAGGATGGTCGGCTCGAGACCGGCTTCGACCATCATCTCGCCGGCGCGGACGGCCTCCGCGCGGCCCTTGTCGGTCAGGGCGACGTCGTACCAGCCGGTGAACTGGTTCGAGGCGTTCCACTCACTCTGACCATGGCGGACGAGGACAAGTTTTCCGTTGCTCATGCCCCCGATCATGCCCGAAAACAGGGGGACGCGCTCGTGCTCCCCCATTCCGGGAATCCCCCGCTTCGGGGTGCGCGAGGGGCGGTTCAGGATTCGTCGGCCAGGTGGCGGAACTGCTCCAGGTTGGCCAACGACTCGCCCCGGTCGACGCGCCATTCCCATTCCCTCTTGATGGAGGTGGAGAACCCGCGTTCGAGGATCTTGTTGAAGTCGCCGTCGGAGGCTTCCAGCACCTGCCCGAGCACGCGGTCGAGGTCTTCGTCGGACAGCGCGGGCGGCAGCTGGCCGACCAGGTAGATGTCGCCCTGGGCGTCGACGGTGTAGGCGATGCCGAACAGGCGTCGGTTGCGCTGCAGCAGCCATTCGTGGACGCCGGCGTGGTTTTCCTCGGGGTTGCGGCACACGAAGGCTTCGACGCGCAGCGAATCGGGGGCGGGGGTGAGCAGGCACACCGTCTTGAGTTTGCGGGTGCCCGGCAGCACGACGATCGCCGACTGCTCGGCGGTCTTGTGCTCCACCCCCATGCGGTCGAGCTGGGCGGTCAGCGCGGTCAGGCCGTCGCCGCTCGGCGCGGCGGTGTTCTCGGTGGTGTCGTCGACGTCTGTCATGTCATCGGCTCCCTTCGGCGTCGCGTGGGCCGCAATCATCGTCGTCGCGCCCGGACAAGGCCCGATCGTAAACGGCGAGAAGCTTGTCGACGGTGCGTTCCCACGAGAACTCCTCCGCGTGGGCCGGTGCGGCGTGGGCCATGTCGATTCGGCGTTCGTCGTCGTCGAGCAGTTCGCCGAGCGCGTCGGCCCACCGCTGCGGGTCGTGGCCGTCGACGAGGACGCCCGTCTTGCCGTCGGCCACGGCGATGGGCAGCCCGCCGACCCGCGCGGCGACGACGGGGGTGCCGGCGGCCTGGGATTCCATGGCCACCAGCCCGAAGGACTCGTTGTAGCTGGGCACCGCCACGACGTCGGCGGCCCGGTACAGGCTGACCAATTCCTCCGGCGGACGCGGCAGCAGGAAGCGCACGACGTCGCCGAGCCCCAGTTCCTCGGCGAGGTCCAGGAATTCGTCCGGCCGCTCCAGCCCGGTGCCCGACGGCCCGCCGCAGATGATGACCTTCAGGTTGTGCCGGGGGCGCCGGGCGACCATCTCCGCGACGGCGCGCAACAGCACCTGCGGCCCCTTGAGCCGCTGCAGCCTGCCGACGAAGAGCACGACCTTCGCATGCAGCGGAATGCCCAGTTCCCTTCGGCTGCGTTCCGTGGCGCGGTCGCTGCCCGGGCTGTACAGGTGCACGTCCACGCCCGGGGGAATGACCTCGATGCGCGACGCGTCGGCGTCGTAATGCCCGGTGAGGTTGTCCCGCTCTTCGTCCGTGTTGACCACCATGACGTCGGCGTTGTCCGCGATCTGCTGCTCGCAGATGCGCCGCGACTCCGGTTCCGGGGAATCCCCCTCGGCGAGGTGGAGGTTCTTCACCGCCGCCAACGTGTGCGCGGTGTGCACCAGCGGCACCCGCCACAGATCCCGCAGCAACCACCCGACCTGGCCCGACAACCAGTAATGGGAATGGACCACGCAGTAGCGCAGCCCGTGGCAGCGGGCGAACATGAGCACCCCGCCGGTGAACGCGGCCAGCTGGGTCGGCAGCTCCGACTTCGACAGCCCCTCGTACGGGCCCGCCGTGACGTTGATGACGCGCAGGTTCGGCGCGACCTCCACGATCTCGCCCTGACTCGGGCGCGTGGCCCGCGTGAACACGTCCACCGCGATGCCGCGCGACGCCAATTCCCGGCACGTGCGCAACACGTAGACGTTCATGCCGCCGGCGTCGCCGGTGCCCGGTTGCTCCAGGGGCGAGGTGTGCATGGAGATGACCGCGACCCGCTCGGGACGATGCCCGGCGTACGCCTCGATGTGGCCGTTCATGGCTCCACAATGCCCGTCGGCAAGCAAGGACCGCAAACATCGACCCCGGCGCGCGACCGACAATAAGTTACTCTAACGTAGGTTGCAAAGGAGGCACCTCATGAGCGCATCGACCGACCGGACCTGGCTGGAGCATTACCCGGACTGGACCGACCCCCACCTCGACTACGGAGACACCACCCTCAACGACGTCTACGACCGGACCATCGCGGACCACCCGGACCGCACCGCGCTGCGGTTCTTCGGCCGCGGCTGGACGTACGCCGAACTCGACGAACGGGTGCGCCGCGCCGCCGCCGGCCTGCGCGCCCTCGGCGTCCGCCGCGGCGACCACGTCGCACTTGTCATGCCCAACTGCCCCCAGCACGTCATCGCCTACTGGGCCATTCTGCGCCTCGGCGCCATCGTCATCGAGCACAACCCGCTCTACACCGCCCACGAACTGCGCCACCCCTTCAACGACCACGGCGCCCGCGTCGCCATCTGCTGGGACAAGACCGTGCCCGTGCTCGAGGAACTGCGCCGCGACACCCCGCTGGAGACGATCATCGCCGTCGACATGCTCCGCGACCTGCCGTGGATCATGCGCACCGCGTTGAAGCTGCCGATCCCGGCGCTGAAGGCCTCCCGCGACAAACTCCACGCCCCCGCCCCGCAGGTCATGGGCTTCGACGCCGTCATCGGCGACGCGGTCGGCGGTGACGGCCGCGACATCGTTTCCCCGGCGGACGTCGCCGTCGACGACATCGCCGTCATCATGTACACCTCCGGCACCACCGGCACCCCCAAGGGCGCGCAGCTGACCCACCGCGGCCTGGTCGCCAACATCCTGATGGGCAAGGCGTGGGTGCCGGGCCTGGGCGACGAGAAGGAAACCGTCCTCGGCGTCCTGCCGCTCTTCCACGCCTACGGCCTGACCATCGTCAACAACCTGGCCATGCTCATCGGCGCCGAACTGGTCCTCGTCCCGGCGGCGGAGATGGACCTGATCATGAAGGTGATGAAGACCAACCGCTCCACGTGGGTGCCGGGCGTGCCGACGCTGTACGAGAAGATCATCGACGCCGCCGAGGAAAAGAACGTCGACATCACCGGCGTGAAGTTCTCCTTCTGCGGCGCCTCGACCCTGCCGGTGTCCATCGTCGAGAAGTGGGAGCGCCTCACCGGCGGCCGGTTGGTGGAGGGCTACGGCCTGACGGAGACGTCGCCGATCATCGTGGGCAACCCGATGGACGGCAACCGCCGCCCCGGCTACGTCGGCATCCCGTTCCCGGACACCGACATCGCGGTCGTCGACCCGGACGATCCGACGCGGCACGTCCCGGATGGCACGGAGGGCGAGGTCATCGTCCGCGGCCCGCAGGTGTTCGCCGGCTACCTCAACCACCCGGAGGAAACCGAGAAGTCCTTCACCGACGGCCCGGACGGCGCGGAAGGCGGCCGCTGGTACCGCACGGGCGACGTCGGCGTGCTGGAGGAGGACGGATTCCTGCGCCTGGTGGCGCGCATCAAGGAGGTCATCATCACCGGCGGCTTCAACGTCTACCCCGCCGAGGTCGAAGAAGTGCTGCTGGAGCACCCCGACATCGTCGACGCGACGGTGGTGGGCCTGCCGAAGTCGGATGGGTCGGAGCTCGTCGTCGCCGCGGTGGCGTTGGGCGACTACGCCAACCTCGACGTCGGGGCGTACCGGGCGCATGCCCGCGAGAACCTGACGGGCTACAAGGTGCCGCGCGCCTTCTTCCACCTCGACGAGATGCCGCGCGACCAGATGGGCAAGGTACGCCGCCGCGACGTGCGCGACGTGCTGCTGGCCCAGCTGCAGGAGACCGGCGTCTCCGTCGATTCGCTGGCGACCCGCGGGCACTGATCCCGCGCCTCCGGGCGCCGGCCCGGCGTTAGTCCAGCTCGGCGCCGATCCACACCGGCTCGGGCACCAGGGTCACTCCGAAGGCGTCCCGGACGCCGTCGCGGACCTCGCGCGCCAAGGCGATGAGGTCCGCCGACGTCGCCCCGCCCCGGTTGGTCAACGCCAACGTGTGCTTCGTCGACAGCCGCGCCGGCGCCTCCGGTCCCGGGTGGCCCTTCGGGAAACCGGCGCGCTCGATGAGCCACGCCGCCGACAGCTTCCCGCCCGGGTACGACGGCATCGACTCGGCGACGTCCGCACCGCACCTGCGCGCCACCCGCTCCCGCACGGCCTCCACCTCGGCCTCTCCGACGATCGGGTTCGTGAAGAACGAACCGGCGGACCAGGTGTCGTGGTCGGCGTCGTCAAGCACCATGCCCTTGCCGCGACGCAGGGCCAGCACGGCCTCGCGCACGTCGGCGACGGGGCGGCGGGCCTCGCCGGACGCGCCCTCCTCCGGGCCGACGCCCAGGCGCTTGGCCAACTCGCCGTATCGCAGCGGCGCCGACAACCCGTCGACGGTCAGGCGGAACCGCACGGCCAGCACCACGGCCCGCGCGGTGAATTTCAGATTCGAGTACCGGTACGCCAGCTCGAGGGACTCCGGCGACACCCACTCGTCGGCGCCGGTGCGACGGTCGTACAACCGCACGCTCTCCAACGTCGACGACACCTCCACGCCGTACGCGCCGACGTTCTGCACCGGCGTCGCCCCCGCCGACCCGGGAATGCCCGACAGGCACTCCAGCCCGCCGAACCCGGCGGCGACGGACATCTCCACCACGTCGTCCCACACCGCGCCGGCCTCCGCCTCCACGGTCGCGCCATCGACGTCGAGCCCGTGCCCGGACGTGCCCAGCGCAATGTCGTCGGCCTCGATGATCACGGCCACCAGGTCGCCGGGTTCGTCGGCGACGACGAGGTTCGATCCGCCGCCGACGACGAGCAGCGGCACGCCCTCCTCGTCGAGCGTCCGAACGACGTCGACGACCGCGTCGACGGTCGAGCAGCGCACCGCGGCGGCGGGTTTGCCGCCGAGGCGCAGCGTCGTCAGATCGCGGAAAGCCACGTCGTGGTCGATTTTGGCCCCGGAAACTACGGAGATTCGCGTCAAGGCTGATTCGTGCACGCCCCCCACGTTAGTATCGGGCCCATGGCTTCCCATACCGAAATCACCGCCAACGTCAATTACGCCCCCGAGAAGGTCCACGCGGCCCTGTCGGACAACGCCTACTGGACGTTCCTGGCCGAGAACCCGTCCATGCCCGCCGGCGAGGTCGTCTCCTTCGACAACGAGGGCGACCGCGTCAACGTCGAGATCAAGCAGACCCTGGCCACCGACGCCCTGCCGGACGCCGTCAAGACCCTGATCAAGAACGACCTCGTCGTCGTGCGCAAGATCTCCTGGGGCCCGCTGTCCGGCGATACCGCCGATGCGACGGTCACCGCCGACGTCACGGGCATGCCGGTGACGTTCTCGGGCACCCAGAAGCTGTCCCCGGCCGGCGATGGTTCGGCCATCGTCACCGGCGCCGACGTCACCGTGAACGTGCCGATGATGGGCGCGATCCTCGAGCCGAAGGTCGCCGCCGCCGTCGACGGCATCTTCCAGCGCGAAGCCGCCGTCCTGCAGGAGTACCTGGCCGGCAACGCCTGATCCGTCCCGTCCCGGCGGCGGCAGTCGCCGCACCGTCCGTCGTTTGCTTTGCGACGGCCCGCGCCCGCGCACCCCACGGTGTGCGGGCGTTCGCCGTCGTGGCGTTCGTTGGCTCCGACGGAGTGTTTGCGTCATGCTGTGACACGTGAACGCGAAGATCGGAAAGTCCAAGAAGCGGGGAAACCCGGTGGGAACGATCATCGGGGTGGTGCTTGTCATCGCCCTGGTGCTGATCGTCGGCGAAATCGCCCTGAGGATGTTCCTGGGCAAGGAAATCGCGGACGGTTTCCGCGAGCAGGAGGAGGCCCGCGGCGCCGTGGTGACCGAAGACGTGCAGACGTCGTTCGGCTCGAGCCCGGTGCTGCTGGCGCTGGCGACCAGCGAACTCGGCGGCATGAACCTGAAGACCCCGTCGACTCTGGACATCACCGACCCCCGCGCCGAAAACGGCGCACCGCGCATCGTCGGCTCGCCGGCGGCGGACGTCACCCTCACCGACGTGGACATCTCCAACACCAGCGACCCGGTGGCCAAGCAGGTCGAGGTCGTCGCCGAACTGCCGCCGGAGCTGATGATCGCCGAGGCCAACCTCCGCGTCTCCGATGCGTCGGGCGGGTCGGGCAACTTCTTCGAGGATCTGGTGACCTCGGCCGTGCGCCTGACCGACCTGACCCCGCACCCGGATCGCGGGGTGCTCACCGCCGAGTTCTCCGGCGGCCTGGCCACCGTCGACCTGCGCCCGGTGGTCCGCGACGGCGGCGTCACCGCCGAAGTCGAGGGCGGCTCCTTCATGGGCATCGACGCCGGCGGCCTGATCTCCCTGTTCGCCGAAGCCGCCGTGGCGGGCCCCGTGCAGGACATCGGCCACGGCTTCACCGTCGCGGACATCGCGGTCACCGACGGCGGCGTGTCCATCACCCTCGAGGGCGCCGACATCGCGCTGTCGGGCCTCTCGGCGATCGAGTACCGCTAAACGGAATCCGGCAACGGTCCCGGCACCTGCACCACATGGGCCCCGGCCGCCAGCGCTTCACCGGCGCAGCGACCGGGGTCCCGCGCGTCATCGGTCATCTCCTCCCCGATCACCGCGATGACTCCGACGCCCGGCGCCGCCGCCCGAATGCGCAGAATCTGCTCCGGGCCGGTCTCCCCCACGGCCGCACCGACCGTCCCCCACCCCGTTCCGGTGGCGATGGCATCCGCCCCGCCGGCGGCGATGGCACCGATGATCCGGTCGAAGGCGTCGTCGTCAAGCACACCCGAGGCATGCAGCCCCGCCTCGACCACCACCGTCAGCTGCGTCGGCGCGGCCACCGCCCCACGCAACGCCACCACCTCCGACAACACCGCATTGACGTCGCCCGCGGCCACCGCCGCCCGATCCAGGACGACCGCCACATCATGCGCACCGTGCTCCGCCGCCAAACGCGCCTCCGCGGCCTTGACCAAAATGTGGGACCGGCCCGTCGGAAAGCCGCACACCACCCCCACCCGCAGCCGACCCGCATCCGCCCCGCCCAGCGCGCCCATCATCGCGGGCAACAACCGCACCCCCGCGCACCCGGCCTCCGCCGCCGCCTCCACCGCCGCGCGAACCCCGTCGGCGGACAACTCGGGATCGACGATCGCGACATCGGTCTTCGCGGCATTCTGCACGGCAAACGGATGGCTCATGGACCCCAGCGTAAGCCCGCCGACTAAAATGCCGGGAATGACCCGTTCACCGTTGGCCCAACCGAAGCAGGCCCCGCAGGAGCGCCAGTACATCCTGACGCTCGGCTGCCCCGACTCGACCGGCATCGTCTCCCACCTGTCGTCGTTCCTGACCGGAATCGGCGCCTGGATCACCGAGGCCCACTTCTTCTCCGACCCCGAGAGCAAGTGGTTCTTCACCCGCCAGGCCGTCCGCGCCGACGAACTCGACATGACGCTGGAGGAGATCCGCGAGGCCTTCCGCCCCGTCGTCGAACAGCTCGGCCCCGAGGCGAAGTGGAAGATCAGCGACAACGGCGTGCCCAAGCGCGCGGTGATCCTCGTGACCAAGGAAGGACACTGCCTGCAGGACCTCCTCGGCCGCGTCGACCAGAACGACTACCCCATGGACATCGCCGCGGTCATCGGCAACCACGACAACCTCGAGCCGCTGGCCCGGGCGCATGGCGTGCCCTTCCACCACGTGCCCTTCCCGAAGGACGCCATCGGCAAGCGGAAGGCCTTCGACGAGGTCGCCGAACTGGTCAACGCAGAGGACCCCGACGCCATCGTGCTGGCGCGCTTCATGCAGATCCTGCCGCCGGACCTGTGCGAGATGTGGGAGGGCCGCGCCATCAACATCCACCACAGCTTCCTGCCGTCGTTCATGGGCGCCCGCCCGTACCACCAGGCGCACAAGCGGGGCGTGAAGCTCATCGGCGCGACCTGCCACTACGCCACGTCGGATCTCGACGACGGCCCGATCATCGAGCAGGACGTCATCCGCGTCTCCCACAAGGACACCCCGCGCGACATGCAGCGCGAGGGCCGCGACGCCGAGAAGCAGGTTCTCGCCCGCGGCCTGCGCTGGCACTTGGAGGACCGCGTGCAGGTGTACGGCAACCGCACCGTCGTCTTCGATTAGGCGCCGGGCCACGGCGGGGTGCGAACTCCGCCCACCCGGACGTGCGAAAGCCGACGCGCCTCAACTCCCCGCCCAAACGACGGGGTCTAAACCACGGGGTCGGTGGCAACCCCGTGGTTAAGGGCCGAAAAACGGGCGACCCCGCAGTTTGGACCCCGTGGTTTGCGGTTGAAGGGTCGGCGTCGGCCCGGGGCTCCGGGATCCGGCGCCGGGGCTACCAGCTGCCCTGGGCGTTATCCAGGATGCCGCGGATCTGCGGCCGCACGTCCAGCCAGTAGATGCCGGTGATCACCATCGCGGCGATGATCGGGATGCCGAGCATCATCCAGCCGATCATGGGAAACGCAAGGAACACGGCGGAACCGCCGAGCAAGCCGGCCCACACGCCCTTGCTCTTGCGGTCGGCGGCGTCGAACGCGTCGGCGCGCGTGGTCAGGACCATGATCAACCCGATGATGGCCGCGACGGCCACCAGCATCGGCAGACCGATGCGGAAGATGATCTCGATCCACTTGTAAATCTCGATGATCATCGGTCGGCGTCGTCCTCCGCGGACTCGTCGGCGGCGTCGCCGTCCTCGGAGGCATCGTCGGAGCCCTCCGCAGCGGCCTCATCGGCGGCGTCGGCCACGGCCTCGTCGGCCTCGGCGATGGTCTCCTCCGCATCGGCGGCCCCTTCGTCGGCAGCCTCGGCGACGACCTCCCCGTCGACGACGTCCGCATCGGCATCCACCACGTCACCGTCGGCGGCGACACCGGAGGCGGCGTCCTCGGCGCGCAGGGCGCCCAGCAACTGCTCGGTGATGTCGGCGGCCTGGTGCAGCAGCGACTCCACCTGAGTCGCGACCTTCTCCTGGTCGAAGCGCCCCAGGAACTCCTGGCCGGCGTCCTGCAGCGGCTTCACGGTCTCGCGGGCCACGTCTTCGATGGAGCCGGCCACCCGCTCGGCGGCGGCACCGGCGAACGGCAGCTTGCCGAAGATCGCGGAAACCGGGTCGGCGTCGCGCCCGGAACCCTTCGCCCCGTCCTTCGCCTCACCCTCGTCGTCGCCCGCGGCGCGCGCACCCGGGAAACCGGCGCCCAGCGAGGCACCGCGCTCCTTGGCCACGTTCACGCCGTCGTCCACGGCCCGCTCGCCACGGGCCGCCAGCTCGCGGTAGATCTTCGAGGCCGCCTCCAGGTACCCGTCTGCGATGGCGCGCAGCTGCTCCGGCTTGAGTTGCTCGGCGCGCGCCGCCACATCGTCCGGCAGGGCCTGGGCGGAAGCGAAGGCGCGGTCACCGCCGGCCTGCGCCTTGGACACGGCGTCGTTGAACGCCTCCTGCGCCGCCTCGAGGGCCTTGAGGAACGCCTCGCGGGACTGCTCGCCCGCGTTGTCGCCCAGGTCCCGGACCTTCCGGCGCGCATCGCGCACGCGGCCGGCCACGCCCTCGGCGATGCCCCCGCTTTCCTTGCCCGCGGTCGTCTCCGCATCCGCGTCGGCGTCGTCACGCACATCCGCGACACCGTCGCGGGACTCCTCCTCCGCACGCACGCGGGCCCCGATGTCGCCCAGGATCTCGACCGTGCGCACGCCGGCGCCGATCCATGCGTAGAACGGGGTCTTGACCAGATCCAGGGCCTGGCCGAGCTTTTCGTCGCGTTCGTTGCGGGCCGCGTGGTGCGTCGGCCCCTCGTGTCCGTCGGTGCCGTCGTGATCGGTCATCTCTGCTCCTCGGTGAATAGCCGTCGCCGCCAGTCTACGTACCACCAACGTTCCACGTCAGCGCAATGTTCCCGATTCCCCCGCCCCGGCGTCACCCGCCGAAGATGAGCGTGGAGAACGTGTAGATGGCCAACCCGGCCAGCGATCCCACGAGGGTGCCGTTGACGCGGATGAACTGCAGGTCGCGACCGACCATCAACTCGATCTTCTCCGACGCCTCATCGGCGTCCCAGCGCTCCACCGTTTCGGAGATGATCGACGTGATCTCGCCGGCGTAGTTCTCCGCCAGGAACGTCGCGCCCTTTTCGATGCGGTCGTCGATCGACGCGCGCAGTTCGGCGTCCCCGTTGAGCCGGTGCCCGTAGCGCTCGGCGGCCTCGGCGATCTTGCGGCGCAGCAGCGACTCGGGGTCGCGGGCGGATTCGATGAGCGACTCGGCCGTCGACTTCCAGATCGCCCCCGGCGCGGCCACCACGGCCTGCGAACCGAGCAGGTCCGCCTTGAGGCCCTCGACGCGCGCCATGGTGGTCGGGTCCTCCCGCAGGTCGTGCGCCAGCTTCTTCAGCCCGCGGCGCAGCGCCTGTCGCGCCTCGTGGTCCGGATCGGACTTCACGTGCCACGTCCATTCCACGACCTCGCGGTGGACGCGTTCACCGATCATGTCGTTGACGAACTGCGGGGCCCACGACGGTGCTCGGTCGCCGACCATCGAGTCGATGAGCCCCTGGCTGGTTTTCGCCTTGCGGTGCAGCCATTCGGACAGCTGCTGGACGATGGGCTCGGTGCGCCCCTCCTCGATGAGCTGCTCCAGGATCCGCCCCGCCGGCGGGCCCCACTGCGGTTCGGCGAGCCGGTCCACGACGGCGGATTTGATCACGGCCTCCGCGTCCGCCGGATCGACCGCCTCCAGCACGTTGCCGACGAACGTGCCCACGCGTTCGGAGACCTTGTCCGCCGAACCCGGTTCGACGAGCCACGATCCGACGCGGTCGGTGATCTCCAGCGACCGGACCTTCTCCACCACCAGCGCGGGGTTGAGGAAGTTGTCGCCGATGAAGCTGGCCAGCGACCGCCCGACCTGGTCCTTCTTGCGGCGGACGATGGCGGTGTGCGGGATGGGGATGCCCATGGGGTGCCGGAACAGGGCGGTGACGGCGAACCAGTCGGCCAGCGCGCCGACCATGCCGGCCTCGCTGGCCGCGCGAACGTAGCCGATCCAGGCCGCGGGGATCTCGCCGTTGGAGGTCGCGTCGGCTTCGAGCCAGCGGCAGACCAGGTACGTCAGCGTCGCGATGATCAGCAGGCCCGTGGCGAACGCCTTGGCGTTGCGCAGTTCGCGGCGTTTCCGCGCTTCGGTTTCCGGCGAGGGCCCGGGCACGGCGAGGCGGTTGCCTTCCGGCGCGGTGGTGTTCGGCGCCTCGTGCGTGACGACGCCCACCTGGGGGCCGTCGGTGGCATTGGGTTGTGCGTGGGCTGGCATGCCTTCGATTATGGCCCTTCACCCGGATCGCTTGGGCACGCGGGGTTCCGCCCCATCGGATCCCGTCCCCGGAGCGGGGATCTTGCCCGAACATGTCAAAAGGGGCGCGCCCCCGCCGCCGCATGAAGCGGTGACGGGGGCGCGCCCGGGAGGTGCCGGACCAGGTCCGGCCTAGTTCAGCGGGGCTTAGTGGTGGCCGCCGAACTCGCGACGGTACGCCAGGTACTGCTTGCGACCGTTGAGGATGAGGAGGAAGCCGGCCACGTCCATCACGATGGCCGCGATCAGACCGCCCCACAGGAACAGCGACGGGTTGAAGTCCTGTCCCAGCGGCGGGGTGTAGCCCGGCTCTCCGAAGGCGACGGCGCCGACCTCGTGCGCGGACGTGGTGTCCATGCCCGACACGGCCAGGCCGAAGATGAAGCAACCCCATGCGGCGAGCGACGCGAGCCACATACCGGCGCCGATCCAAGTGGCGGAGCGGTGCAGGGACGAGTACTCGGCGTTCAAGCTCTGCGGCACGTAGCCGTCGACGAAGTGCTCTTCGCCGCGGTAGCGCTTGGCGGTGGACGTAGCCATTTCTTAATCCTTCCTGAGGCCCCGGTTAATGGGTTCCCAGCTTAGTCGTCCTTGGAGCGGAATGCCGCACGGGCCCGCTCCTTGGTGATCGCGGCAACCGCCGTGAGGGGGATGCCGGCCGGGCAGACGTCGGCACACTCGCCGAACAGGGAGCAGGGGCCGAAGTTGGTCTCCATCTCGTCGACCATGTTCGTGGCGCGCTTGCCGCGCTCCTGCTTGCCCATCGGCAGCAGCGACAGGTGCACCAGCTTCGCGCCGGTGAACAGGTGCGCGGCACCGTTCGGGCAGGCGGCGACGCAGGCGCCGCAGCCGATGCAGGCGGCGTGGTCGAGGGCGCGCTCGGCGGTCTGGTGGTTGACGTGCAGCGTGTCCGCGTCCGGGGCGGTGCCCGGGAACACGGAGACGTAGCCGCCCTTCTCCATCACGCGGTCCAGCGCGGAACGGTCGACGACCATGTCGCGGATGACCGGGTACGCGGCGGAGCGCATCGGCTCGATCTTCAGCGTGTCGCCGTCCTTGAACTGGAACAGACGCTGCTGACAGGTCGGGGTGTTCTTGCCCGGGCCGTGGGGACGTCCGTTGACGTTCAAGCCACAGGTGCCGCAAATGCCCTCGCGGCAGTCGGACGCGAACGCGAACGGCTCCTTGCCGGACTCGACGTACTTGGAGTTGACGTGGTCGAGAAGCTCCAGGATGGACATCTCGGCGACGGCGTCATCGACGTCGACGCTTTCGAAGTGCCCCTCGGTCTGCGGACCGGCCTGGCGCCAGATTTCAAGGTGCAGTTTCATTACTTGTAGTTCCTTGTCATGAGCGGGACGGCCTCGAACGTGAGCGGCTCGGCGTGGCGGATCAGGGTGTTGCTCTTCAGATCCCACGCGGGGCCGTTGTCGCCGCGTTCCCACGCGGAGACGAAGCACCAGTTCTCATCGTCGCGCTGGGCTTCGCCCTCTTCGTCGATGTGGTCTTCGCGGTAGTGCGCGCCACAGGACTCGTCACGGTCCAGGGCGTCGACGCACATGAGCTCGCCGAGGTCGAGGTAGTCCGCGACGCGGTTGGCGTACTCGAGCTGCTGGTTCATCTCGTCCGGGTTGCCCGGGATGAACAGGTCGGACCAGAACTGCTTGCGCAGCTCGCGGATCTTCTCCAGGCCCTCGGCCAGATCCTCCTTGTTGCGGGCGACGCCGCACACGCGGTACAGCTCCTCGCCCAGCTGGCGGTGGAAGTACTCGGCGCCGTGGGTGCCGCCGATGCTCATCAGCTTGTCCAGGCGGGTGCGAGCACGGTCGATGGCCTCGGCGACCTCGGGGGCGTCCTCGGAGAGGCGATCCTGGCCGAGCAGCGGGCCGAGGTAGTTCGGCACGGAGAACGGCAGGGTGAACCAGCCGTCGACCGAAGCGGACAGCAGCGAGTTGGCGCCCAGGCGGTTCGCGCCGTGGTACGTCCAGGAGCACTCGCCGCCGGTGAACAGGCCCGGGATGGAGGTCATCTGGTTGAAGTCGCTCCACAGACCACCCATGGTGAAGTGGCAGGTCGGCGCGATTCGCATCGGGACCTCGTACGGGTCCTCGCCGATGGCCTCCTCGTACATCTGGATGAGGTTCGAGTAGCGCTCCTTGATGGTGTCCTTGCCCAGGCGCTCGATGGCGTCGCGCAGGTCCAGGTACACGGAGTTGTTCAGCGGGCCGACGCCGTAGCCGGCGTTGATCTGCTGGGCGTTCGCGCGGGACGCGACGTCACGCGGAACCAGGTTGCCGAAGGCCGGGTAGCGGCGCTCCAGGAAGTAGTCGCGCTCGTCCTCCGGGATGTCGTTGGCCGGACGGTCGTCGCCCTTCTTCTTCGGGGTCCAGATTCGCGCATCGTTGCGCAGGGACTCCGACATCAGAATGGTCTTGGACTGCCAGTGCGCGTTGACCGGCAGGCCGGTCGGGTGGAACTGGATGAACGACGGGGACGCGAAGTAGGCGCCCTGGTCGTACGCGCGCATGATGGCCGACGCGTTGGAGTTAATCGCCAGCGTGGACATGTGGTACACGTTGCCGTAACCGCCGGTGGCCAGCACGACCGCGTGGGCGGTGTGGGCCGTCAGCTCGCCGGTGATCAGGTTGCGCATGACGGCACCCTGGCAACGGCCGTCGGCGACGATGACGTCGACGAGCTCGTTGTGGGTGAACATCTCGACGTTGCCCAGGCCGACCTGACGCTGCAGCGCCGAGGCGGTCGACAGCTGCAGCTGCTGACCCGTCTGGCCACGGGTGTAGTACGTGCGGGAGACCTGCACGCCACCGAAGGAACGGGTGGCCAGGGCGCCGCCGTACTCGCGCGCGAACGGCGCGCCGATGGCGTTCATGTGGTCGATGACGCGGGTGGACTCGATGCCCAGGCGCCAGCAGTCGTTCTCGCGGCAACGGAAGTCGCCGCCCTTGACGGTGTCCTTGACCAGGCGGTACGCGCCGTCGTTGTCCACCTTCTTGCCGCGGGCGGAGTTCACGCCACCCTGCGCGGCGATGGAGTGCGCGCGGCGCGGGGCGTCGTGGTAGGTGAACGCCTTCACGTCGTAGCCGAGCTCGCCCAGGGCGGCCGCGGCGGCGCCACCGGACAGGCCGGTGCCGACGACGAGGATGCGGAACTTGCGGCGGTTCAGCGGGGAGACCAGGTTGTAGTGGTCCTTCTGGTACTCCCAGTGATCCCGCATCGGGGCCTTGTCGCCCGGCGAGTTGTCGCCGAGCACGCCGCCGATGACAACGCCGTCGACGACGGACTCGGGCGCCTTGAAATCGGTGGCGCCAGTCTGCATTTCAGTGTTCGTCATTATCGAATACCCTTCTCGACCTAGCTGACCACGCCGGTGAGCACGGCCACCGGGATGGCAATGTTGCCGACGACGACCAGCAGCGGGATGAGGCCGGACAGGAACAGCAGGACCTTGCGCCAGCGGGCGCCGGTGATGCCGAGGTCGCTGGTGGCGGTCCACAGGCCATGGGACAGGTGCAGCAGCAGCGCCAGCTGGGCGATGATGTACCAGATGGCGACGGCCGGCCGCGAGAACGAGGCCACGAGGTTGGCGTAGGCCTCACCGTGGACGAAGTCCGCCGGGGCCACGGCGGCGCCGATGGTCAGGTCCAGGATGTGGAAGATGATGAACGCCAGCAGAACGATGCCGGTGATGATCATCGTGCGGGCGGTAAACGTGTTCCAGCTGTTGACCATGCCCTGGCGGCGGAACTTGCCGCGGGACTGGCGGGCACGACCGTGCAGCGCGAAGGCGCCGTAGACGTGCAGGACCACGGCGACGAGCAGCACGATGCGGAAGATCCACAGCACGCCCTCTTCCGGGACGGCCGGGGCGCCGACGGAGCGCAGGAACGCCGCGTACGCGTTGAAGTCGCCCGCGCCCGCGAAGACCTTCAGGTTGCCCAGCATGTGGACGATGACGAAGAGCCCGAAGATCACGCCGGTGACGGCCATAATCAGCTTCAGGGCCCAGGACGGGAACTTGGGCCGCTCACGCAGCGGCTCAAAAGTGATTTTTCCGTGCGCGATCGCGTCACGGTTGGAACTTGTAACAGTCATGGCACCTCCAGTGTCACGTTCACTTTAAAGTCACTGAGCCCACCGTCACCATTTATCCCCCATCTGGGTGAGGAATTTCACAGGTTTCGGCACCCCCACCCTAGGCAACTCTCAGATTTGTGGATTTTCGCAGGTTTTCCGCGCATAATTCCCTACCATTCACACCCGGTATCGGGCACGCGGGCCGTCGTAAAGCAAAAAGCGGGCGGAATCCCGGATTCCGCCCGCCCAGGGCTGGCTTTTCGACGTCGATGGTGCTATTTAGAAAGCTTTTCGCACCGGACGTCCCCTATTCCTTCGCCGGCTCGTGCTCCTCGCGTTCGCCCACGACGATGGTCAGCGGCTCATGCCCTACGATCACCTCATGGCCGGCGATGTTGATCGGGCCGAGCGCGTGCTCGCCCTCCTCCACGACGACCTCCACCGTGCGACGGCGGACCGTCACCCGCATGCGGCAACCGTGGATGGTGACGCGGTAGGTCAGGCCGTCCCACTCGTCCGGCAGCTGCGGATCGATGCTGAACTCCCCGTCGTAGTCGCGGAAACCGCCGAAGCCGTACACCAGCGACTGCCACACGCCACCCGCCGACGCGACGTGGACCCCGTCGGCCGCGTTGCCGTGCAGGTTCGCCAAGTCGACGTACAGGCCGCGGATGAAGAAATCGATGGCCTTGTCGCCGTAGCCCAGCTCCGCCGCCACGATCGACTGCACGACCGCCGACAGCGACGAGTCGCCCGTCGTCAACGGGTCGTAGTAGTCGTAGTCGGCGCGCTTTTCCTCCTGGGTGAACTTGTCGCCCATGAGGAACAGGGCCAGCACGACGTCGGCCTGCTTGATGATCTGGTGCCGGTAAATGGTCAGCGGATGGTAGTGCAGCAGCAGCGGACGCTTCGGCCCGACCTCCGGGTCGTCGAGGTTCCAGCGCTTGCGCAGCAGGAACTGGTCGTCCTGGGGGTGGATGCCGAGCCGTTCGTTGAACGGGATGTACATCTTGGCCGCGGCTTCCTCCCACTCCTCGATCTCCGACACCTCGAGGTTGTAGCGGTGGCAGATCTCGCGGAAGGCCTCCGGACGCTCGGTCATCATCTGGCGGAGCACGTCGGCGGCGGCGGTGAGGTTATATTGCGCCATCACGTTGGTGTACAGGTTGTTGTTCACCACCGTGTTGTACTCGTCGGGGCCCGTCACCGAGTGGATCTGGAACTCCGCGCGATCGGGGTCGAAGAAGCCCAGCGACATCCAGAACCGCGCCGTCGACAACAGCAGGTCGGTGCCCTCGCGCAGCAGGAACTCGACGTCGCCGGTGGCGTAGACGTACTTCATCAGCGCGTACACGATGTCCGCGTCAATGTGGTACTGCGCCGTACCGGCCGCGTAGTAGGCGGAGGACTCCAGGCCGTTGATGGTGCGCCACGGGAACAGGGCGCCGTCGTGGGCGAGCTCGTCGGCGCGTTCCCAGGCGGCGTCGAGCATGTCCCAGCGGAACCGCAGCGCATTCCTGGCGAACGCCGGCGACGTGTACGACAGGAACGGGAGGACGTAGATCTCCGTGTCCCAGAAGTAGTGGCCGCCGTAGCCGGTGCCGGTCATGCCCTTGGCCGGGATGCCCTGGATTTCCGCGCGGGCCGACGCCTGCACCAGCTGCCAGATGTTCCAGCGCACGGCCTGCTGGATCTCCGGCTGGTTGTGCACGACGACGTCGGAGCGTTCCCAGAACCGTTCGAGCCATTCCTGCTGGTTTTCCTGCAGGGTGCGCAGGCCGATGCGGCGCACGCGGTTGAGGGTGCGGGCGCAGCGGAAGGCCAGCTCCTCGCCGCGGACGTGGCGCGACGAGTGGTACGAGACGAACTTCTCGAGCCGGATGATCGAGCCCTTCGGCGCGTTGACGTGGTACAGGATCTGCGCGGAGTCCTGTTCGGTGCGCTGGTCGATTTCCAGGTATGGGTCGCTGCCGTCGGGGGTGGTGATGGTGAACCGGTGGTCCATCGCGCAGGCGACCGTCATGCCGGACCGGGCGCAGCGGAACGCCAGGGTGGACCGCTCCTCGCCCTCGGCCTGGAACGTCGGGTTGAGGACCCGGTCCTCCAGCGTTTCGGCGCGGCGGGGGTCGAGTTCGGAACCCTGGGCGGCGGCGGCGTCGTGGTATTCGTCCTCGCCGTCCTGGCGGTTGAGGATCTGCGAGTTGATGACCACGGCGGCGTCGGAGTCGAGCAGTTCGACTTCGAGCGACATGACGGCGACGTGCTTTTCCTGGAAGCTGACCATGCGGTCGCTGGTGACGCGGACCTGCTTGCCGCCCGGGGTGCGCCAGTTGAAGCGGCGGCGCAGCAGGCCGTCGCGGAAGTCGAGGGAACGTTCGTAGTCGTGGACTTCGGCGTTGCCCAGGCGCAGCGGTTCGTCGTCGATGTACAGGCGCATCGCCTTGGAGTCGGGGGCGTTGATGATCGACTGCCCCTCGCGCGCAAGGCCGTAGGCGTCTTCGGCGTGGCGGATGTGCCAGGTTTCGTGCAGGCCGTTGATGAACGTGCCGTGTTCGGCGGAGTCGCGTCCCTCGGGCGGGTTGGCGCGCATGCCGATGTAGCCGTTGGACAGGGCGAACAGGGTCTCGGACACGCCCAGCGGCATGCCGCCGGGCTTGGTTTCGATCAGGCGCCATTCGTCGACGGGGGTGATGTCGCGGTCCATCAGGCCCTCGGCGTCGACGAGGTGGTGGTGGATGTCGGCGCGGGTGGGTTCGAATTCGCGGCGTCGGCGGCGACGTTCCTCGGAGGCCCGGCTCCTCGGCGTCGTTTCGCTTTGCGACGAGCCGGTGTTCGCGCCGCCCGCCGCGTCGATCGCGTCCGCCGTGATGGTGGCGGAGTCCTTCGTCTTGTCGTCGTGGCTCATCGGATCAGCTCCGCGAGATCGTCGACCACCTCATCGGCGCCGCCGGCGAGCAGCGCATCGTGGCCGGCACCGCGATCGACGCCGACGACCAGCCCGAAGTCGCCGGCCGACCCGGACTGCACGCCGGAGATCGCGTCCTCGACGACGACCGCCTCGGCGGCCGGCACGCCCAGCTGCTCGGCGGCGTACAGGTACATCGCCGGGGCGGGCTTGCCGTCGAGCCCGAGGTCATGGGCGACGTTGCCGTCGACGATGACCTCGAAGCGCTCCAGCAGCCCCGCGGCCCGAAGCACCGGGCGGGCGTTGCGCGACGAGCTGACCACCGCCAGCTTCGGGAAACCCTTCCCCTCCCCCGCCGCGACGGCCTCGAGGTGCTCGAGGAACTTCACCGACCCCTCGTAGGGCACCACGCCCGCTTCGACCCTGCGCAGGAAATCCGCGTTCTTCCGCAGCCCCAGACCGGTGACGGTGTCGTCGGCCTCGGTGTCGGAAGGCGAACCGTCGTCAAGCGACATGCCGCGCGACGCGAGCATCGCCCGGATCCCCTCGTCGCGGCGACGGCCGTCGAGATGCTCGAAGTAGTCGGCGTCCGTGTAGGGCTCGGCGCCGTGCTCCTCGAAAAAGGCGCGGAACATGTCGCCCCACGCCCGCTCATGAATGTCGGCGGTCGGGGTGAGCACCCCGTCCAAGTCGAACAGCACCGCCCCGAATCGCGCGGGGTCGGTCACGCCGGACTGGTGGGCTCCCATGTGACGGTCTCCTCGTGGTGTCGCGGTCGACACGCCACCGGCTGCGGGCGTGTCATTCGGTTCACCAGCCTAGCGGCTGACGGCAGCCGCGCGACGTGGGCGGGAGGGCTCCGCGAATTCGCCGCCGAATCGTTACCCGAGCACGCGAAACGCCCCCGCCCCACGCCGCGAAGATGCGGGTGGGGCGGGGGCGCCGGAAGCCACGATCGGGCCGGGGCCGGGCCGGTCGCGCCGACCCGAAGGCCCGAAGGCCCGAAGGCCGACGGGGATTAGCGGGGACTAGTCCTGGTCGATGCCCTCGCGCTTCTTGAACTCCAGGCGGGCGCGGTGCAGGATCGGCTCGGTGTAGCCCGACGGCTGCTCGGTGCCCTTGAGGATCAGCTCCTTGGCGGCCTGGAAACCGATGGACTTCTCGAAGTCCGTGGCCATCGGCAGGTAGGCGTCATCGCCCTCGTTCTGACGGTCGACGACCTCGGCCATGCGCTGCAGCGAGTCGATGATCTGCTCCTCCGACACGACGCCGTGCAGCAGCCAGTTCGCCAGGGTCTGCGAGGAGATGCGCAGCGTGGCGCGGTCCTCCATGAGGTCGACGTCGTTGATGTCCGGAACCTTGGAGCAGCCGACGCCCTGCTCGACCCAGCGGATGACGTAACCGAGGATCGACTGGCAGTTGTTGTCCAGCTCGTTCTGCTTCTCCTCGTCGGACCAGTCGGCGCCCGGGTCACCGGCCTTCGCGGCGGCGACCGGGATGGTCAGCAGGTCCTCGCGGGTGTCACGGCGGCCGTCGGTGAGCAGCTTGTCCTGGACCTCGAACACGTCCACCTCGTGGTAGTGGGTGGCGTGGAGGACGCCGCCGGTCGGGGACGGGACCCACGCGGTGGAAGCACCCTGCTTCGGCTGGCCGATCTTCTGCTCCAGCAGCTCGGCCATCTGCTCGGTCATGGCCCACATGCCCTTGCCGATCTGCGCCTTGCCCTGCAGGCCGTGCGCCAGGCCGGCGTCGACGTTGTTGTCCTCGTAGGCCAGCATCCACGGGGCGGTCTTCTGGACGGCCTTGCGGAACATCGGGCCCGCCTGGATGGAGGTGTGGATCTCGTCGCCGGTGCGGTCCATGAAGCCGGTGTTGATGAACACCACGCGCTCGGAGACCTCCTTGATGGCGGCGTCGAGGTTCACCGAGGTGCGGCGCTCCTCGTCCATGAGGCCGACCTTCATGGTGTTGCGCTCCAGGCCGAGGAGGTCCTCGACGGCGGCGAACAGCTCGTTGGTGAAGGCGGACTCCTCCGGGCCGTGCTGCTTCGGCTTCACGATGTAGATCGAGCCGGTGCGGGAGTTCTTGCGGGCGTTGTCCTGGTCCAGGCCGGGGATGGCGCAGATCGGGGTGATGACCGCGTCCATGATGCCCTCGTAGATCTCCTCGCCGTTGCGGTCGAGGATGGCGGGGTTCTGCATCAGGTGGCCGACGTTGCGGACGAGGTTGAGCGAGCGGCCGTGCAGCTTCTGCTCGTTGCCCTCGAGGTCGGTGTAGGTGCGGTCGTCGTTGATCTCGCGGGTCAGGGTCTTGCCCTTGCGCTCGAACTCGACCTTCAGGTCACCGACGTTGAGGCCCAGCCAGTTGGTGTAGCCGAGGGTCTTGTCGGCGGCGTCGACGGCGGCGACGGAGTCCTCGAGGTCCATGATGTTGGTGACCGCGGCCTCCAGGACGATGTCCTTGACGCCGGCCTTGTCGGTCTTGCCGACGGGCGACTCGGCGTCGATGAGGATCTGGATGTGCAGGCCGTTGTGCTTGAGGTAGATGGAGTCCGGGTTGGCGACGTCGCCGGTGTAGCCGACGAGGACCTCGGGCTCGCGCAGGCCGACCTGGTTGCCGTCGATGGTGGCCAGCAGGCGGCCGTCGACGATGTCGTAGGAGGTCACGTCCGCGTGGCTGCCCTCGAGCAGCGGGACGGCCTTGTCCAGGAAGTCGCGGCCCCAGGCGATGACGCGGTCGCCGCGGACCTTGTTGTAACCGGGGGTGTCCTTCTCGGCGCCGCCGTCCTCGGGGATGGCGTTGGTGCCGTAGAGGGCGTCGTAGAGGGAGCCCCAGCGGGCGTTGGCGGCGTTGATGGCGAAGCGGGCGTTGAGCACGGGCACGACCAGCTGCGGGCCGGCGGTGGAGGTGATCTCGGCGTCCACGTTGGCGGTGGTCACCTGGAACTCGCCCGGGTCCTCGACGAGGTAGCCGATCTCCTTCAGGAAGGCGACGTAGGAGTCCATGTCCTGCTGGCCCGGGTTCTCGCGGTAGTAATCGTCGAGCTTGGCCTGCAGCTCGTCGCGCTTGGCCAGCAGCTCGACGTTGCGCGGGGTGAACTTCTCGACGATGTCGCCGAAGCCCTGCCAGAAGGCGTCCTTGTCTTCGATGCCGGCGGCGGGAAGGGCGGTGTCGTTGACGAAGTCGTAGAGGACCTTGGCGACCTGCAGGCCGCCGGCGGTGATGCGCTCAGTCATTGCTCTCCTAAATTCAGGGTTCGTTGTCACGCTCGCCGCACGCCCTGTGCGGGCGCGTCGCGAAAGTGTGGCCGTCGGGATGACGGGGTCTCGCTTGACGACGGGCCGACGTGGCCGCCTTTCGGGCGCCTGGTCGGCTTGAGCCGCTGCGTCGGTCCGCCTTCCGCTGGCGATGCAACAACCATATGTGATGCGCGTCTCGCGCGGCACCGTTGTATGCGGTCGGATGGCCGAAGCGCCACGCGGATTCACGCATACGCGGAGGCCACGAGGGGTCGGGGGCCGGTGATGGCGATCGAATCGACGATCCACCCGTTCGGGTTTCGGGAATGGGCCCTGACCATGGGGTCTTTTCCGCGACCGGATCACCCCCGAACGCCGTTCCCCGTTGCATGACGGGAAGCACCGCGAAGAAGGCGGGCCATGGCGGCACCCGAGGGCCCGCCACCCCAAAGCGGGGGGGTGACCTTCACCCCTTTGCCATGCCCGACGTGGTTCGTCACACTCCCATGGGCACCTACCTGCGGTTAAGTCGGTGACGGGCGCCACATCCCGCGCTTTGCAACATTTGCAGGTTCGCCGGAAAAACCCACTGAAATTCGCAACCCCCTTTCCTTGACGGAACGGGCGAATTACCCCATGATGGGTATCAAGGCACGCGAAAGCGGGCAGTCGTCCAGGCCGCACATTGGGTGTTTTCTCCGCCCGATCGCGCACTCCACCGGGAGACGACCGTTTCCGTCGTGCACTCGCAATCCCGGATGCCGAAAGCCTCGCCCTGCATCGAGCGTCGCGGACGGTTCCGGATCCCAGACGTTACTTAAGGAAGTGACCCGGATATGTCGAACGTCGGCAAGGCCCGTACCGCCCAGGAAATCCAGAAGGATTGGGACGAGAACCCCCGCTGGAAGGGCATCAAGCGCGAGTACACCGCCGAGCAGGTGGCGGAGCTCCAGGGCACCGTCGTCGAGGAGAACACCCTCGCTCGCCGTGGTGCCGAGATCCTCTGGGAGGGCGTCAACGTCGACGACGACTCCTACATCAACGCCCTGGGCGCCCTGACCGGCAACATGGCCGTGCAGCAGGCCCGCGCCGGCCTGAAGGCCGTCTACCTTTCCGGTTGGCAGGTCGCCGGTGACGCCAACCTCGCCGGCCACACCTACCCGGACCAGTCGCTGTACCCGGCCAACTCCGTGCCGGCCGTCGTCCGCCGCATCAACAACGCTCTGCTGCGCGCCGACGAGATCGCCCGCATCGAGGGCGACACCTCGGTCGACAACTGGCTGCTGCCGATCGTCGCCGACGGCGAGGCCGGCTTCGGTGGCGCGCTGAACGTCTACGAGCTGCAGAAGGCCATGATCCAGGCCGGCGCCGCCGGCACCCACTGGGAGGACCAGCTGGCCTCCGAGAAGAAGTGCGGCCACCTCGGCGGCAAGGTGCTGATCCCGACCCAGCAGCACATCCGCACCCTGACCTCGGCTCGCCTCGCGGCCGACGTCGCCAACACCCCGACCGTCATCATCGCGCGCACCGACGCCGAGGCGGCCACCCTGATCACCTCCGACGTCGACGAGCGCGACCAGAAGTTCATCGAGGGCGACCGCACCGCCGAGGGCTACTACCGCGTCAAGAACGGCATCGAGCCCTGCATCGCGCGCGCCAAGTCCTACGCTCCGTACGCCGACATGATCTGGATGGAGACCGGCACCCCGGACCTCGAGCTGGCCAAGCAGTTCGCCGAGGCCGTCAAGGCCGAGTACCCGGACCAGCTCCTGGCCTACAACTGCTCCCCGTCCTTCAACTGGTCGGCGCACCTCGAGGCCGACGAGATCGCCAAGTTCCAGAACGAGCTGGGCAAGATGGGCTTCAAGTTCCAGTTCATCACCCTGGCCGGCTTCCACGCCCTGAACTACGGCATGTTCGACCTGGCGTACGGCTACGCCCGCGAGCAGATGACCGCCTTCGTCGACCTGCAGAACCGCGAGTTCAAGGCCGCCGAGGAGCGTGGCTTCACCGCCGTCAAGCACCAGCGCGAGGTCGGCGCCGGCTACTTCGACCGCATCGCCACCACCGTCGACCCGAACTCCTCCACCACCGCCCTGAAGGGCTCCACCGAGGAGGGCCAGTTCAAGTAAGCCTTTCGGTTCCCGTTGCTTGACGACGGGCCACTGAAACGCTTGGAACGGCGTGGCGGCCCTGATCGGGTCGCCGCGTGGCCATCGTGAACAACCGCCCAGGTTTTTCCTGGGCGGTTTTTCCGTGTTTGGGCGACTTGGAACGATGGCCGCGGGCCGGCCGCACGCCCGGCGAATCCCGCCCAAGGCCGAAGCACTTCGAGCCAGACGGCGCACTGTCCGCCTGCCCAGAACATTACTTGGCAGAGTTAACCGATTGAGGTTCCGATTTTGCCAGCGCTGCTAACCTTGATTCATGGCCAAGACGTATGTGGGTTCCCGGCTCCGGCAGCTGCGTCGGGAACGGGACATGAGCCAGGCGGCGCTGGCACAGGCGCTGGGGTTGTCCGCCAGCTACGTGAACCAGATCGAGCATGACGTCCGTCCGCTGACCGTGCCGGTGTTGTTGAAGATCACCGAGACCTTCGGCGTCGATGCGACGTTCTTTTCCCGCGACGACGATTCCCGATTGCTCGCGGAGGTCCAGGACGTGGTTCTGGACAAGGAAGTCTGCCCCGCCCCCGTGGATCTGCAGGAGATTTCCGACATGGTGCGCAATCACCCGGAGATCGCCCGCGCGATGGTGCATGTGCACCGTCGGTACCGCAACGTCACGGACAAGTTGTCGCTGGCCACGGACGACCGGAATTTCCACGGGGATTCGCCCGGGGCGGCGTCGCGGGCGTTGACCATGCCTCACGAGGAAGTGCGCGACTACTTCTACTCGCGGCAGAACTACATCGACTCGGTTGATTTGGCTGCGGAGAGCCTGGCCAGGGAGTTGGGCACGACCGACGACGACAGGGACGTCGAGGAGATTCTCGCCCGTCGGCTGCGGGACGAGCACGGGGTGAAAATCCGCACTCGCTCCGACATGGGCAACACCCAGCACCATTTCGACCCAGACACCGGCGAGCTGGATTTGGCCCGCGGGCTGTCCGCCGGTCAGCGGGCGTTCCGCATGGCCACGGAACTCGGTTACTTCGAGTGCGGCGATCTGATCCGGGAGGAGGTCTCCGAGGGGCATTTCACGTCCAGCGATTCGCGGGCGTTGGCGTTGCGCGGCGTGGCCACGTATTACGCGGGGGCGTTGATCCTGCCGTACGAGAAGTTCCATGCGCTGGCCGAAGCGAACCGGTACGACATCGAGTTTCTTGCTCGACACGCGGGCGTCGGCTACGAGACCATCTGTCACCGCCTGTCCACGATGCAGCGACCGAGCCTGCGGGGCATCCCGTTCACGTTCGTGCGGGTGGACCGCGCCGGCAACATGTCGAAGCGGCAGTCGGCGACGGGGTTCCACTTCACCAATTCGGGTGGCACGTGCCCGCTGTGGAACGTCTATGAGACGTTCTCGTACCCGGGCAAGATCATGCGGCAGGTGGCGGTGATGCCGGATGGACGCTCTTACCTGTGGATTTCGCGCACCGTGGAGCATCACACCGCCCGGTACAACCAGCCGGGCAAGACGTTCGCGATCGGTTTGGGCTGCGAGGCCCGGCACGCTCACCGCACCGTCTATTCGGAGGGCCTGGACATCAACGACGAGAAGGCGGCGACGCCGATTGGGGCGGGTTGTCGCGTGTGCAGCCGCGACGATTGCCCACAGCGTGCGTTCCCGCCGATTCACCGTGCGATCGACGTCAACGCGCACCGATCTTCGGTCGCGCCCTACTGACGGCCGGCCGGTCGCGCGCCCTACTGACCGTCGGACCGCCGCGCGCCTACTGACCGTCGGCCCGTCGCGCACCCAAACCACGGGGTCCGAACCACTTCACCCAAACCACTTCACCCAAACCACGGGGTCTAAAACACGGGGTCCGTATCGCCCCCGTGGTTTAGCGCCGAAAAATGACCGACCCCGCAGTTTGGACCCCGTGGTTTGGCGGAGGGGTGGTCAGCGGGACGCACCGGTTCGGACGGACACGACCGTCGAAAAGCCGTGCGCCGGGCCACGGGGAACACCCGCGACCCGGCGCCGACGCCGGAAAAGATCCGGACTAGAGGTTGATCATCTTGCCCATCAGGCCCTCTGCGGCTTCCTTCATCGCCTCGGACATGGTCGGGTGGATGTGGGTGGCGCGGCCGATCTCCTCGGAGGTCAGCTCGTACTTCTGGGCCAGCACCAGCTCCGGCATGAGCTCGGAGACGTTGGCGCCGACCATGTGGCCGCCCAGCAGCTCGCCGTACTCGGCGTCGGCGACGAGCTTGACGAAGCCGGTGGCCTCCGCCAGGCCCTGCGCCTTGCCGTTGGCGGAGAACGGGAAGGTGGAGACGGTGATCTCGCGGTCGTTCTCCTCCGCCCACTTCTTCGCCTGCGCCTCGGTCTTGCCGAAGGAGGCGACCTGCGGGTTGCAGAACGTCGCGCGCGGCATGTTGAGGTAGTCCTCGATGACGGCCGTCTCATGGCCGGCCATGTGCTCGGCGGCGATGACGCCCATGGTCTCCGCCACGTGCGCCAGCTGCAGCTTCATGGTGACGTCGCCGATGGCGTAGATGTGGTCGACGCTGGTGCGCATGTAGTCGTCGATGGTGATCTCGCCGCGCTCGCCGAGCTCGACGCCCGCCTTGTCCAGGCCGATGCCCTCGGTGCGCGGCGCGAAACCGATGGAGACCAGGACGCGGTCGACGGTCAGGGTCTGCTCGTCGCCGCCGTCCTTGGCCTCGACCTTGACCTCGACGGAGTCGCCGTTGTCGACGATCGAGGTGGTCTTGTGGCCGGTCATGAGCTTGACGCCGAGCTTCTTGTATTCCTTGGCGATGACCTTGGAGACGTCTTCGTCCTCGTTCGGCAGGACGCGGTCCATGAACTCGACGATGGTGACGTCGACGCCGTAGTTGGCCAGGACGTAGGCGAACTCCATGCCGATGGCGCCGGCGCCGACGATGACCATCGAGTCGGGCAGGTCGGCGGAGAGGATCTGCTCCTCGTAGGAGACGATGTTGCCGCCGAGTTCGACGCCCGGCAGGGAGCGGACGACGGAGCCGGTCGCGATGATGGCATTGTCGAACGTGAGCTCGGTGCCCTCGTCCTTGCCGTCGGTGACGACGATGGTGTTGGCGTCCTTGAATTCGCCCCAGCCGTCGACCTCGTCGATCTTGTTCTTCTTCATCAGGTAGTGGACGCCCTTGACGATGCCCGCGGACACCTTGCGGGAGCGGTCGTGCGCAGCGCCGAAGTCGAAGGAGACGTCGCCGGAGATGCCGAAGGTCTTGGCCTGGTGGTTGAAGATGTGCGCCACCTCGGCGTTCTTCAACAGCGACTTGGAGGGGATGCAGCCCACGTTGAGGCAGACACCGCCCCAGTACTGCTTTTCGACGACGGCGACCTTCAAGCCGAGCTGGGAGGCGCGAATGGCGGCGACGTATCCGCCGGGACCGGCGCCGAGGACAACGAGATCATAATGTTCAGCCACGAAGACAAGGGTACGCGCGGTCGTGGCGACAGTCATCCCGGTGGAAGCGCGCGGGGGCGGATCGGGCGTCGAACGGGATCCTGGCGAGTGGGGTCTGGGAGATCCCGGGGACGCCGAACGGAACCTGACAGATGCCGAGGCGGCGACGGACCCAGGCGAACGGGATCTAGAAGATGCCGAGGGCGATGAGGATGTCGGCGATCGACGACGACCCACCGTTCACGTTGATGCCGAGGGTCTCGAACAGGTCGATGAGGAAGGATTCGTGGGGCAGCATGACGGTCCTTTTCGGGAGGGATGTTGTACGGGGATTCGGCGGGTTGTGTCGCGAAGACGGGGCGGAACCGGGGTGACTGCCGGGAGGGCGGGTGCCCCCGGCGAACCTCTTCACCACCAACCCCAAATCACTCTAGTCGCAATTTTCACACGCGTAACACCAGTTCACAACCGGGATTCCAAATCATGTGACCCCCGCCACGTGTGGGAAAAGGCCGATCCACCTGCGCTCGCCGGGTTTCGCATCGACCCGCCCTGGGGTAACCTGCCATGTGATTTACGCACAACAGCCTCGCCTAAGCCGCCGCCGATTCGGCGCGCAGCTTTCGCACGGCATTCGATCAGGCCGCCCGGCCTCATGGAGCTCACGATGAAGAAGACCCGCACCCGCCTCATGTCGGCGACCGCCGCCGCGATGGTCGCCCTGGCGCCCGTCGCCATGGCCCCGGCGTCCCTGGCCCAGCCGGCGGCCGAGCAGCCGGCCGCGAACCCGGTGGCCACCCCGATCGCCGACGCTGCGGGCGTCACCCCGGCCCCGGTCGCCATCGGCGAGCTGGAGAAGGCCAACCCGCACTGGCGCGACCTGATCCGCGGCCACGACAACGTCAAGGAAGTCTGGGCGGGTTCGGTGTCCATGGACCGTGCGGTGCCGCTGGTGTGGATCCACCCGAAGGGCCTGGAGGGCGACGCGATCTACGCGCCGCGCCCGACGCTGTACGTCCTCAACGGTGCCGACGGCGGCGAGGGCAAGGCGTCCTGGCTGTACCAGACCGACATCATCGATTTCTTCTCCGACAAGGACGTCAACGTCGTCATCGTCCAGTCCGGCGAGTTCTCCTACTACACCGACTGGGTGGACGAACACACCCCGGTGGGCAAGCAGACCTGGGAGACCTTCCTGACCAAGGAACTGCCGGAGGCCCTGGAGGCGCAGATCGGCGGCAACGGCAAGCGCGGCATCATCGGCATGTCGATGTCGGCGACGTCGGTGCTCAACTTCGCGCAGCACAGCCCCGACCTGTACGACGGCATCGGTTCCTTCTCGGGTTGCGCCCAGACCTCCGACGAAATCGGCGCGCAGGCGATCCAGCTGGTCCTCGACCGCAAGGGACTGACCGGCGAGCAGATGTGGGGCCCGCGTCCGGGCGACGTCTGGACGTACAACGATCCGCTGGTCAACGCCGAGAAGCTGGCCGGCCAGCAGATGTACATCTCCAACGGCACCGGCCTGTGGGGCGAGTGGGACACCACCGCGCACCCGAACGTCGACGACGAGATGCAGCTGATCGCGCAGCGCACCACGGGGTCGGCCATCGAGGGCGGCACGAACTTCTGCACCAACGTGTTCAAGGCGAAGCTGGATTCGCTGGGCATCGAGGCGCACTGGGATCTGGGCAACGCCGGCACCCATTCGTGGGGCTACTGGCAGGATGACTTGCACGACTCCTGGGATGTCCTGTTCTCCAAGGTGCTGTACAACTAGGCGGCGATGAGGCGGCGACCAGGTGGTCGTCGCGCGCGACCGTGCGCTTCGGGCCCCGGTGGACATCCGCCGGGGCCCTTTTTCGTTCGGTTCCTCCGGTGGCTGCGGGCGGATGACCTACATTCGGGTCATGGTGTTTTCCTTTGCCGACCCCAGCCCCGACGACGGCTCGGGCGCCGACTCCGATGGCGGCACCGGCGCCTTCGCCGCGCGTTTCCTGCCGACCGACGGCGTGCCCGAGTGGCTCGACGACATCGAGGGCGAGCGTGCGTTGGAGTGGGCCCGGGCGCGCACCCGGGAGACGGAGTCGCTTTTCGACGGCGATTCGTCCCGCGATGAGCTGGAGCGGGAGATTCTCGCCGCGTTGGACACCGATGCCCGGATCCCCTACCCCGTCCGCCGCGGCGAGCACTTGTACAACTTCTGGCGCGACGGCGAGCATCCGCGGGGGTTGTGGCGGCGCACGTCGTTGGAGTCGTTTCTGTCCGGGGAGCCCGAGTGGGAGGTTCTGATCGACGTCGATGCGTTGGCGTCGTCGGAAAGCGAGAACTGGGTGTGGAAGGGCGCGCAGTGCCGGTACCCGGACTACGACCGCGCCCTGGTGCATCTGTCGCGGGGCGGCGCCGACGCGTCGGTGGTCCGCGAGTTCGACCTGGAAACCCTCGAGTTCGTGGCGGAGTCGCCGTTCGAGCTGCCGGAGGCGAAGTCGGACGTGTCGTGGGTCGGCCGCGACGAAATTCTCGTGGGCACCGACATGGGGCCGGACAGTCTGACGGCGTCGGGGTATCCGAAGCAGGTGTTTTCATGGCGGCGCGGCACGGCGTTGGACGAGGCGGAGCTGATCTTTTCCGGGCATGACGACGACGTCGCCGTCGGCGGGTGGTTCGACGCGACCGAGGGGTTCGAGCGGTTGTTCGTGGAGCGGGCGATCGATTTCTACCGGTCCCGGCGCTTCATCCGAACTGATGGGGGCCTGCAAATCATTGAGGTTCCCGATGATTGCCGTGTGAGCGTGCATCGCGAATACCTGCTGCTCATGCCCCGCACCGACTTCAACGGCGTCCCGGCCGGCGGCCTCGCCGTCGCGGTCGTCGACGAATGGCTCGGCGGCAACCGCGACTGCCGCACCTTGTTCACCCCCGACGCGCACACGTCGCTGCAGTCGGTGGCGTGGACGAAGAACCACCTGGTGCTGACGCTGCTCCACGACGTGGCCACTCGACTGGTCCCCTTGTCCATCGGCGACTGGGCCGAGGGGACGATCCCGGGGCTGCCGGAGTCGGCGTCGGTGTCGGTGGTGGGCACCTCGCCCACGCGCGACGATGAACTGTGGCTGGCGGGATCGTCGACGCTGGAGCCGGCGACGCTATGGCTGACGCGGTCCGGCGCCGACGAGCCCCCGCGGGTCGCCCGGCGCGCCCCCTCCTTCTTCGACGCCACCGGCATGTCCACCCGTCTGCACTGGGCGACGTCCGCCGACGGCACGAAAATTCCGTACCGCATCACCGGACTGCTTGACGACGGGCGCCGCGGGCGTGAGGGGCGTGGTGGCGGCGACTCGGCCGGGTCGGACTTCGAGGGCGATGCCGGCGACGCGGCGGGCGGGGCGGCCGGGCCGCGCCCCACCCTCGTCCACGCCTACGGCGGTTTCGAGGTGTCGCTCGTGCCGGGCTACTCGGCGACGCGCGGCATGGGCTGGCTCGCCCGCGGCGGACTGTCCGTGGAGGCGAACCTGCGCGGCGGCGGCGAGTTCGGGCCGGAGTGGCATTCGTCGGCGGTGAAGCTCAACCGCGGGAAAGTCTACGAAGATCACCGCGCCGTGCTGGAGGACATCGTCGCCCGCGGCTACGCGACGCCGGACACCCTGGCCATCCGGGGCGGATCCAACGGCGGCCTGCTGTCGGCCGTGGCCCTGACGTCGTATCCGGAGCGCGTCGGCGCGGTGGTCAGCCAGGTGCCGCTGGCCGACATGCTGCGATACCACCGGCTGTCGGCGGGCGCGTCGTGGATGGCCGAGTACGGGGACCCCGACGACGGGACCGAGGGCGCCGCGATCCGCGAGTGGTCGCCGGTGCAGCGCATCGCCCGGCGCGACGACCGACCCTATCCCCCGGCGTTGGTGACCACGTCGACCCGCGACGACCGCGTCCATCCCGCCCACGCCCGCAGCCTGGCGTGGCTGCTGCGCGAGGCCGGACAGCCCGTCGACTACCACGAGAACACCGAGGGCGGCCACGCCGGCGCCGCCGACAACGCCCAGGTCGCGCACATGGAGGCGCTGATCCATTCCTGGTTGTGGAGGGCTCTGGGATGATGCCGTGGCGGCCCCGGTTCCGCCTCCCGTTTACAGTGAGGGGCGTGCGACCGACCAACGATTACACCGGCATCCCGTTCAACCTCGGTTTCCGCGTCGACCATTACGACCTGGACCTCGACTACCGCGTCGGCCCGAACCGACTCAAGGCGACGGCCGTGCTGCACATCGAGGTCAACGCGTACATCGAGGGGCTGACGCTCGATTTCGCCGACGTCCTCGGCGTCGATTCCGTCGACGCGGACACCGACGTGCGCAACTCGGACGTCGACGTCGCCCGGTGGCGGCAGTCGGGCCGGAAGCTGCGCGTGACGTTCGACCGGATGCTCGAGCCGGAGGAGACCCTCAATCTGACGGTGCGGTACTCGGGCAATCCGGGCCCGGTGAAGTCGAAGTGGGGTGAGCTGGGCTGGGAGGAGCTGACCAACGGGTCGCTCATCGCCTCGCAGCCGATCGGCGCGGCCAGCTGGTTCCCGTGCGATGATGACCCGGAGACGAAGGCGCGCTACGACATCGCCGTGACCTGTGACGCCCCGTACACGGTGGTGGCCACGGGCCGTCCGTCGCCGCCGCAGAAGGCCGGCGGTTCGCGCCGTCGCTGGACGTTTTCCTCCGCCGAGCCGATCGCGTCCTACCTGGTCACCATCCAGATCGGCCAGTACTCGCGGGTGGAGCTGCCATGTTCGGTGGCGCCGGTCATCGCCTACGCGCCGGCGCATCTGGTGCAGCGGGTCAAACATGACTTCCGCGATCAGGGCAGGATGCTGGAGCTTTTCGTCGACCGGTTCGGCGAGTACCCGTTCCCGGATTACCGGGTGGTCATCGTCGAGGACAATCTCGAGATTCCCCTGGAGGCCCAGGGGCTGTCGATCTTCGGCGCCAATCACGCCGACGGCAAGGACACGTGGAACCGGTTGATCGCCCATGAACTGTCGCACCAGTGGTTCGGCAATTCGGTGGGTCTGTCGCAGTGGCGCGACATCTGGCTCAACGAGGGTTTCGCCTGTTATTCCGAGTGGATTTGGGCGGAGGCCAACGGCGGCCCGACGGCGGAGGAGTCCGCGAAGAAGCATTACGACGAGCTCGTCGACAAGCCCCAGGACCTGCGCATCGCGGACCCGGGTCCGGTCGACATGTTCGACGACCGCCTGTACAAGCGCGGTGCCATCACGGTGCATGCGCTGCGGTTGTTGTTCGGCGACGAGGTGTTCTTCGAGTTCGTGCGCACGTGGGCGACGACGAACCGGCATTCGGTGGTCGATGCGGTCGATTTCCGGGCGCTGGCCAACCGCATGTGCCGGGAGCGGGGCATCACCACGTCGCACCTCGACGCGATTTTCGATGCGTGGGTGAACAAGACGGAACTGCCCGAGTTTCCCGTGGATCCGGCGGCGCGCCCGTGAAGTGGTTGACCCTGGCGACTCTCGTCGCCGCCGTCGGCAGTTTCGCCATCCTGTTTTTGTCGGCGTGGGGGTTGGGCACGGACGTCAATTTGCAGTTCGTCGCCTATTGGGGCCTGTTCTTCGCCATGACGGGGGTGCTCGGCGGCCTGATGCAGGAGACCACGCGGGCGGTGGGGGCGGCGGCCGCGCGTGACGACGGCCCGTCGCACGGGCCCTCCGGCCCCGTCCCGGGAGACGCCGGGCGGGTGGTGCGGGCGCGGCCGATGGTCGTGGCCGCCGGGGTGGCCGCGGTGACGTTCGTGTTGTTCGCGGCGTCGGGGCCGTTGTGGGTCGGCCTGGTCGTCGATGACGCGCACGTGTCGGCGGTGCTGCTCATGGCCGGTGGTTTGGCCATGTACGCCATGCAGGCGGCGGTGTCCGGCGTGTTGTCTGGTGCGCGGTTGTGGGGGCAGTATGCGGCGCTGATCATCCTGGACATCGTCACCCGCGTCGTGCCGGCCGTGCTGGCCTGGTGGTTCGGGTGGGGTCTCGTCGCGTGGCTGTGGATCACGGTGATCGGCACGGTCAGTTGGCTGTTGTTGGCGGCGGTGTCGCCGGCGACGCGGCGGGCGATGGCGTCGCGCGCCGACGTGCCCGTGCGGCGTTTCGTACCGTTGATGATCACGGCGATGGGGGCGGCCGGTGCGTCGGCGGTGCTGGTGACCGGGTTCCCCACGCTGGTGAAGATCAGCGCCGATCATGGCACCGGGGTGCTGGGCGCGGTCACCGCCGCGGGCATCGCCTACGCGGTGACGTTGACCCGCGCGCCGTTGCTCATGCCCCTGGAGAAGTTCCAGAACGCCATCATCGTCCACTTCGTCCGCTCCACGGGCGGGCCGCTCGCCGCTCTGGCCAAGCCGTTGGGCGCCCTGTTCGCCTTCGGCGTGTTCGGTTCGGCGCTGGCGTGGCTGATCGGGCCGTGGATCCTCGAGGTCATCTTGAAGCCCGACTATTTCGTGCCCGGCCGCACGCTCGCCGGGTTGACGCTGGGCGCGACGTTCACCGCGGTGCTCATGGTCACCGGCGCGGTCACCCTCGCCGTCGGCCGTCACCGGGCGTACTTGGCGGGCTGGCTGCTGGCGACGATCGTCGCCACGGCGGTGCTCTTCGGCCCGGACACTTTGGAACTGCGCAGCGTGCTGGCCCTGGTCGTCGGCCCGACCCTCGGCGTCGTCCTCCACCTGTTGGTGCTCAGGGCCGTCGCCCCCGAGGATCCGGCGGACAAGGCCACCGTCGTCGCCACCGTCGCCGCCGACGCCGCCGACGACGCAGCCGGAGGCATCGGCCCGGTCCCCGGCGCGCCGCCGCAGTCCTCCCCCACTCCGCCGCCCGCGCAAACCTAAGGTGAAGGCGTGAACGCCCCCCGCACCGACCTCGCAGTGTTGATGACCGTCTACCACCGCGTCGACCAACGACATCTCGACGAGGCCCTGGACTCCCTGTGGGCCCAAACCGTGCCCGCCGGCCGGGTCGTGCTCATCGGCGACGGCCCCCTGACCCCGGGCCTCGACTCCGTCATCGAACGCCACCGCGCCGCCCACCCCGAACTCGACTACCGGCCGCAGCCCGAAAACCGCGGGTCCGGCCCGGCGTCGCAAAGCGGCCTCGACCTCATCGACGAAGAGTGGTGCGCCCGTCTCGACGCCGACGACATCGCCGAACCCACCCGGTTCGAGGAACAACTCCGGGTCGCCGACGGCCACGCCGACCCGTCGTCAAGCACGGGCCCGGCACCGGACGTCATCGGCACCGCGATGGCCGAATTCGACGACGACCTCGGCGGCGAGATCACCGGCATCCGCGCGCTGCCCGAAACGCACGACGAGATCGCGGCGTACGCGCGGATGAACTCGCCGATCAACAACCCCTCCGTCATGTACCGCACCGCCCGCGTGAAGAAGGTCGGCGGCTACCGCGATGCGCCGTACATGGAGGACTACGACCTGTGGGCGCGGCTGCTCGCCGACGGCGCACGCTTCGTGAACCTGCCCCGGCCGCTGACCCGCTTCCGCACCACCGGAATGCTCGACCGGCGGCGGTCGGACGGCATCGTCGCCGCCGAAAGGCGCATGCAGGCGACGCTGGTGGAACTGGGCCTGGTGTCGAGGCCGCGCGCCGCGTTCAACTTCGCCGCCCGCTCCGCCTTCCGGCTGCTGCCCACCGGCCTGCTCCGGCGCACCTACCGCGCACTGTTCCACCGCCGCGCGAGCCGTCGCTGAAAACCGTTTTCGGGCACTACGATGGGCACCATCATGGATCACAGCGCAGCCCCCAACGATGACGGGACCGACTTTTCGGACACCTGGCTCATCGTCCCCTGCTACAACGAAGCCACCGTCATCCGCGGCGTGCTGGAAAACGCCCTCCAAACCTTCCCCAACATCGTCGCCGTCAACGACGGCTCCCGCGACGACTCGGCCGCCGAAATCCACGCCGCCGGCGCGCACCTGGTCAACCACCCGGTCAACCTCGGCCAGGGCGCGGCGATCCAGACCGGCATCGAATACGCACGGGCCCAGGCCGGCGCGAAGTACTTCGTCACCTTCGACGCCGACGGCCAACACCAGGTCAAGGACGTCGTGGCCATGGTGCGGCGGCTGCGCGAAGAACCCGTCGACATCATCGTCGGCACGCGGTTCGGGCGGCCGAAGTCCGACGACGACCAGGTGCCGCTGATCAAGCGCATCGTGCTGAAAACCGTCGTCGCCCTGTCGCCGCGGACCCGCCGCCTGGGCCTGACCGACGCGCACAACGGGCTGCGCGCCTTCAACCGCAAGGTCGCGATGGAGACGAACCTGCGCATGAACGGCATGAGCCACGCCTCCGAGTTCGTCAACCTCATGGACGAGTTGGGGTGGCGCGTGGCCGAGCAGCCCGTCGACATCCTGTACACCGAATATTCGATGTCGAAGGGCCAGTCGCTGTTCAACGGCGTCAACATCCTCTCCGACTCGCTCATCGCCAGGAGGCTCCCGTGACCGCGAACATCATCCAGGTTCTGCTGCTGGCGGCGATGGTCGCCCTGGTCTGGTATTTCGTGGCCAACCGGCGGAAGGCGCGGGCGAAAGCCGGCGTGAAGCTGGGGTTCCTCGTGTTCCTCGCGGCGTGCGTGTGGGCGATCGTGCGGCCCGATGACCTCACCGTGGTGGCGAACTGGGTGGGCGTGTCGCGCGGCACGGATCTGCTGCTGTACATGCTGGTGCTGGCGTTCGTGTTCACGACGGTGAGTTCGTACATCCGGTTCCGCGAGCAGGAGTTGCGCTATGCCCGGCTCGCCCGCGCCGTCGCGCTGCAGACGGCGGTGGCTCCGCGGGATCCGATGCCCGGTGCCACGGGGACGGTGCCGTCGCGGGAGGCGTAGGCCCGTTTTTCGCGTGACGACGACCCGGTTCGGCGTGGGCGTCGACCACCCTGCACAATGGGCGCCATGACTCGATCCGACGACGCGCTTCCCGACACCGACGCACACGACGACAATCCCTTGCCCGCCGGCGGAGACGCGGCCTCCGATGCTGTGGCCGACGCCGACACGACCACCGCCGCCACCGACGCCGAGGTCGACGGAGACGCGGCCACCGCCGCCGCAGCCGACGAGGAGACCGACACCCGCTCCCTCAAGACCGTCCCGCCGGCGCTGTGGGTGTGGTTCGCCGCATTGTTGCTGCTGGTCGGTGGTCTGGCGTTCATCGCGGGCAACTCGTTCGGCCCGGGCGGCGGCGACGTGAACCTGGCGGGCGCGTCGGCGGGCAAGAACTTCGACGGACCGGTGGCCGGAGACGACGGCACGTTCGATGCGGGCATCGTCGGTCCCCGCGAGGGCTCGGCGGTGGCGACGATGGAGGACATCGCCAACATCCACCGCCGCGACGAGGCCGACCCGTTCGCGCTCGGCGCCCTCGACGCCCCGGTGGTGATGACCATGTTCTCCGACTTCGAATGCCCGTTCTGCGCCCGCTACGCGGTGGACACGCAGCCGAATCTCATCGCCGATTACGTCGATTCGGGTTTGCTGCGCATCGAGTGGAACGATTCGGCGGCCGGTGGGCCGGCGGCGCAGGCGGCCCAGGCGGGTCGTGCGGCGGCGGCGCAGGGCAAGTTCTGGGAGTTCCAGAAGGCGGTGTTCGACGCGGCCGTGGCCAAGGGCAACGGGCACCCGGAGTTCACGGTCGATGAGCTGGTCGACGCCGCCCGCACCGCCGGCGTCGAGGACATCGATCTGTTCCGCGAGCAGCTCGAGGACGGCACGTGGGAGAAGGCGGTCCAGGAGTCGACGGCGTATGCGCACAGCATCGGCGTGCAGGGCACCCCGCAGTTCGTCATCGGCACGACGCCGGTGTCGGGTGCCCTTCCGGAGCAGGTTTTCCGGGACAACATCGAGCTGGAGCTGATGAAGGCCAAGCGCGCCGAGCAGTAGCCCCCTGCCCCGGCTCACCCGCGGGTGGCGGGCGCGAAGGACGTGAACCCGGCCTATCCGCGGAAGTAGTCGACGGTGCGGCGCACCCCTTCGGCGATGTCGACGCGCGGCCGCCACCCCAGCACCTCGCCGGCCAGCGCCGGATCCAACGCCGACCGGGGCACGTCGCCCCGTCGGGCGGGGGCGTACTCGGGGTCGTCGTCGGCGCCGGCGGCCTCGGCGACCAGCGTGTGCAGGTGCCGGTCGGTGGTCTCCACGCCGGTGCCGATGTTGAACCGCATCCCCGACCCGGCCGTGCCCGCCGCGCGGACGAAGGCGTCGACGACGTCGCCGACGAAAACGTAGTCGCGGGTGTTGCCGCCGTCGCCGAACACGCGGGTGTCCTCGCCGGCGAGCAGGCGCTGGGCGAAGATGGCGACGACGCCGGCCTCGCCATGCGGGTCCTGCCGCGGCCCGTAGACGTTGGCGGGCGCGATGTGCGAGCAGTCCAGGCCGTAGAGGCGGCGGAACATGTTCAGGTACTGCTCGGCGGCGGACTTCGATGCGGCGTAGGGGCTCAGCGGCCGGACCTCCTGGTCCTCGCCGACGGGGAAGGAGTCGGGGGTGCCGTAGATCGAGCCGCCCGACGACGTGAACACGATCTTGCGCACGCCGTGGCGGCGGGCGGCGTCGGCGATGCGGATGGTGCCGATGATGTTCAGCTCCGCGTCGTGCACGGGGTCGGCGACGGATTCGCGGACGTCGATCTGGGCGGCGAGGTGGAAGATCACCTCGGGGCGCACCCGGTCGAGCAGCTCGTCCCAGTCGACGGCGAGGACGTCGGCCTCGACGAATTCGAAGCGGTCGGCGCCGGTGGACCGAGCATCCTCGAGGTTGGCGAGCCGGCCGTGCGACAGGTCGTCGACGACGGTGACCGCGTGGCCGTCGTCGAGCAGCCGATCGACGAGAGTCGATCCGATGAACCCGGCCCCGCCGGTCACCAGCGCACGGCTGGGCGGAAAGGCGGTGGTGGGGGTGTTATCTCGCATGTCGGCTGGCATGCATCGCATGGTACGCCGACTGTCCTTGCTTTACGACGCCCCTGGCCGGGCACGTCGGCGTCGCAAAGCAAAGCGGCGGGAAATCAGTCCTGCGGCAGCCAGCGTCGCGAATTGACGGCGATGACCGCGGCCATGGCGACGGCGATGACCATGCCGGCGCCGAGCATCACCGGGTAGGTCATCCACTCGATGGACTCCGACAGCTTCGTCAGGATCGCCGGGAACGCGAAGCCGATGTACGTCAGGCAGTAGAAGATGCCCGTCAGGCCGGCGAGGTCGCGCGGGCCGGCGATGCGCTGGACCTCGTTGAGGCCCGTGAACATGGACAGGCCGTAGCCCATGCCCAACACCAGCGCGGCGACGATGGCGCCGGGGATCGTCGGCGACGCGGACATCCACATCGCCAGGGTCATGCCCACCACCACGATGCCCATGGCCACCAGCGAACCGCGGGCCGACGTGTCCGACGCGATGCGCGGACCGACCTGCTGGATGCCGAAGCCGAACAGCAACGCGAAGAACGTCACCAGCGCGGAGAAGAACACCGGCTGGCCGACCTCCTCCTGCATCAGCGACGGAATGATCGCGTACGCCACGCCCGCCGCACCGAAGACCCACGGTGCCACCATCGCCGCGACCAGCAGGAAGCGGGGGTGCGTCACCGACGGCGTGCGCAGCGACTGCAGGATCGTCTCGCGCCGGCCGCCCGCCAGATGCGGCGACTGACGGGTTTCCGGGACGACCACCATGGCGATGATCGTCGGCACCGTAAGAACGATGTGCAGGATGTACGGCAACTGGCCGGGCAGCGGCGCGAACTGGGCCAGCGAACCCGCGATGCCCGCGCCGATGCCGAAGCCCAGCGTCAACGCCATCGACTGCCGCTTCGCGCCCGACGCCGACTTCGCCTTCGCGTCGAAGCGCGGGTCCGACAGTTCCTTCACCCACGAACCGCCCACGGCCATGGCGATGCCGACGCCCACGCCCGACAGCGCGCGGCCGACCAGCAGCAGCGGGCCCGTCGTCTCGCCCGCGGCGATGAGCGCCGAACCGACGATGGAGAACACCGGCGCCGACAGCATCACCGGCTTGCGGCCGATGCGGTCCGACAGCGGGCCGGAGATCAGCAGCGCCGGCGCGATGCCGAGCGCGTAGATGAACAGAAGGAGATCGACGAAGACGAGGTCGAGGTCGCCGTTGAGGCGGTACATCACCATCAGCGGGGTGAACTGATTGCCTCCCCAGGCCACCGCGAACACGGCGATGGCCACCAGGAACCACTGGGGCATGGAGCTGCGGCGCGCGGCCGCTCCTTCGGTACGCGACATGCGGCATACCTTACGACTGCCCGATCCGATTACCGCAATTTACGGACACCTGCCGATGCCGCCGCCCCGTTCGGGGCTGCCGATGCGCCGATGCGCTTGGCTAGGCTTGGCGACGACCACCGTGACCGCCGATCACCCGGCCCGTCCCGGAGAATCCGGTGGCGCCGTCCCGCGCCCTTCGCTTCCCGAGGAGCATCATGTTCACGCAACCCCTGACCGGCGGCGGAACCTCCGACCGCCCGCGTTTCCGATCCATGGTGGCCGCCATCGTCGGCCTTCTCCTGTCCGCCCTGGCGTTGACCGCCTGCGGCGCGGACGGAGACGATGACGCGGGCGCGGGCGGCGGCGACGGCGACGGGGCTTTCCCCGTGTCCGTGGCCTCGGGCGCCGCCGGTTCCGGCGAGGAGGTCACCATCGAGGCGCGCCCCGAGCGCATCGTCAGCCTCTCCCCCTCCGCCACGGAGTCGCTGTTCGCCATCGACGCCGGCGATCAGGTCGTCGCCGTCGACGAGTACTCGTATTACCCCGCGGAAGCGCCGGTGGTGGAGGGCCTGTCGGGCCACCGCCCGAACGTCGAGGCGGTGCTGACCCATGATCCGGACCTGGTGATCGTCTCCGGCCAGGACGATTCCCTGTCGCAGGGCATGGCCGCCGTCGGGGTGCCGGTGCTGGTGCTGCCCGCCGCCGAAGATCTCGGCGACGCGTACGCGCAAATCGAAACTCTCGGCGTCGCCACCGGCCACGTCGGCGACGCGGCCGAGGTGGTCAAGGACATGGCCGCGGACATCGGGGAAGCCGTCGATTCGGTGTCCGCCGAGCTGCGCGACTCGGGGCTGACGTACTACCACGAGGTGTCGTCGGATCATTACTCGATCACGGACCACACGTTCCTGGGCGCGGTGTACCGGGAGTTCGGCCTGGCCTCGATCGCCACGGGCGACTCCGGCTACCCGCAGCTGAACGCCGAGGCGATCATCGCCGCCGATCCGGACCTGATTTTCCTGGCCAACGCCACCTCCGAATCGATGACCGCCGACGACGTCGCGGCTCGCCCGGGGTGGGACCAGATCACGGCGGTGAAGAACGGCAACATCACGGCACTGGACGAGGACCTCGCGTCGCGCTGGGGGCCGCGTCTGCCGGAGTTGTTCCGCGACATCGCCCGGGCGCTTTCCGACGCCACGGTCCCCGCAGCGGCGAACTGATCTCGTGGGACTGTGCCCGCGATGACCACGGTGACCGAGGAGCTGCGGCGGAGCGTCGTGAAGCGCCCTTCCCCGGTGGTCGCCGTCACCGTGTCTCTGGTGCTGCTCATCGCGGCCGCATTGCTGTCGCTGTTCACCGGCGCGGTGCGGCTGCCGCCCGCCGACGTCGCGCGCGAGCTCATCGGCGCCGACGCACTGACCCCGCGTGACCACGCGATTCTGTGGAACATCCGACTGCCGCGGGTGGCGATGGGCATCATCGTCGGTGCGACGTTGGCCATCGCCGGCGCGGCGTATCAGGCGGTGTTCCGCAATCCGCTGGCCGACCCGTACCTGTTGGGCGTGTCTTCCGGGGCGGGCCTGGGCGTGACCCTGGCCGTCGTCTCCGGGGCCGCGGTCGGGTTCGGGGCCGGCGGGGCGGGAGTGGTCGCCGCCGCGTTCATCGGCGGCGTGACCGCGGTCGGCGCGACCTACCTGGTCAGCCGCGGCGTCGGGCACGGCGGATCGGCGACCGTGGTGGTGCTGGCCGGCGTGGCGGTGGCGGCGTTCGCCAATGCCGCGCAGACGTTCATCCAGCAGCGCAACATCGAGACGATCCAGCGCGTCTACTCGTGGATGCTCGGCAACCTCGGCGTGACGCGCTGGGAGTCGGTGGCCCTGGTGCTGGTGCCCTCTGCGATCTGCTGGGCGGCCGTCGTCGGCGCGGCGCGCGTCCTCGACGTCATGACCGTCGGGGACGTCGAGGCCCGCATGCTCGGCGTCGATCCCGGGAAGGCGCGGCTGGCCCTGGTGGCCGTGGCGACGCTGGGCACCGCCGCCGTCGTGAGCGTCTCGGGCCTGATCGGATTCGTGGGCATCATCGTGCCGCACGCGCTGAGGCTCGTCGTCGGGCCGGGACACCGGCTGCTGCTGCCGTTGACCCTGATCTGGGGCGCCATTTTCCTGCTGCTCGCCGACACGCTCGCCCGCACGGTCCTCGCGCCGTCCGAGTTGCCCGTCGGCGTGGTCACCGCGGCCGTCGGCGCGCCTTTCTTCCTTTTCATCTTGCGCCGCTTCAGCCGCACCGGGAGGGCCGGTCGGTGAACGTCGGCAAGCATGAGCCCGAAAACATACCCGCGCCCGCGGACGGCACCGACGGTGCGGTGCGGTGCCGCAACGTCCGGGTGCGCTACGACGGAGCCGACCGAGATGCGGTGGCCGGGGTGTCGCTGTCCGTGCCCGCAGGCGGCTGGCTGACGTTGGCCGGCCCGAACGGCTGCGGAAAGTCGACGCTGCTGCTTGCGCTGGCTCAGGTCATCGCCCCCGAGTCGGGGACGATCAGCGTGGCGGGCCACGACATCATCGGCGGTTCGGGCGCGCTGCACACGCTGCGGTCCTTCTCCCCCGGGGCCGCACGGCGCCGCAGGAAGCTCGCACGCACGGTGGCGCTGATGCCGCAGGTGCCGGTGATCCCGGAGGGGATGACGGTGCGCGAGTACGTCCAGTTGGGCCGCCACCCGCACGTCGGGGCGTTTTCCGCCGACGACTACGGCGTCACCGACGCCAGCCTGGACACGCTCGGACTCGGCGGTTTCGCCGATCGGGCCGTGGCGGAACTGTCCGGCGGCGAACGCCAGCGGGTCACGCTGGCCCGGGCGCTGGCCCAGGAACCGTCGGTTCTGTTGCTCGACGAGCCGACCTCGGCACTGGACATCGGCCACGCCCAGGATGTCCTGGAGCTGGTGGAGGAAGTTCGCGCGCTGCACGGGTTGACCGTCATCGCGGCCATGCACGACCTCACGCTTGCGGGGCAGCACGGGGATCGCATTGCCCTGCTCGACGACGGTTCGTTGTCCTGCATCGGCGCCCCCGCGGACATTCTCACCGCCGAGCGCATCGCCGAGGTCTACGGCGCGAACGTCGAGATTCTGCAGCGACCCGACGGGCCGGTGGTTGCTCCCGTGCGTGATCGGCGTCGCGCGGCACGCTGAACCGGCGCGCGGTCCTTTCCGGGCGCGGTTCACCGGGGCCGTTTCGCGGTGGATGTTCGGGCATGGCCGGGGGTCAACACCAGCCGATCCACCCCCGCATAGGGGTATTCATTCCCCACCCCCGACAGCCATGAAGTGACGCACCTAACTCGCATCGCAATCCAGCCGTTGCCATTCCGTAATAGACGTCACAACACCAGCCACACCAGCATCCGTTGCCCCGAAAATCACACGCCAAATCTTCTTTTGAATGAAAAGTTATGTACTTATCCGCCGTACCCCGTCCAATCGTCGCCGCAGGTAAGTGAGAGCGTCGGCGAACGGGTGCCCCCGCCGCCCCGCACCCCGCCCACCCCCGTCAAATACCCCCGGCACGTGGGGCAATGTCCGAGTCGCCCGAAAACACCCCGGGAGGTACCCGTCCGGGGTCAGCCGATCACCGGAAATCGCTACCCCCGACGCCTGGAAACCTCGCCTTCCCGGAAACCCGACGAGCTGCCGGAGACGGCGGCGCTGTGTAAAAATACGTCCCGCTTGCGACGCGATCATGCGCCGCCCGCTTTCGCGGCCGCCCCGATGCATCCCGTATGCCCGGCGCGACCGCGCACCCGAATCCTCTCGCGGGGACTCGGACCGCACCAGAGTGCCGCCCCGGCGCCACCTTGGTTCGGCCCGATCGCCGCGCCAGAACAGATCCGAAAGCCGGAGACTTCATGACCACGTCCATCATCGCCGCTGAGACCTCTCAGCGCCGGCGCGTCCTGTCGGGCACGCTGATCGGCACCACCGTCGAGTGGTACGACTTCTTCATTTACGCCCAGGCCGCCGCCCTCATCTTCGGCAGCCAGTTCTTCGAGCCGGCCAGCGGCGAGAACGCCGCCGTCGGCCAGATCATCTCCTGGGCCTCGCTGGGTATTTCGTTCCTCTTCCGCCCGCTGGGCGCCGTCATCGCCGGCGACATCGGCGACCGCTTCGGCCGCAAGGGCGTCCTCGTGTTCACCCTCATCGGCATGGGCCTGGCCACGTTCCTCATCGGCGTGCTGCCGACCTACGCCACCTGGGGCATCGCGGCCCCGCTGATCCTGATTCTCCTCCGCATCATCCAGGGCATCTCCGCCGGCGGCGAGTGGGGCGGCGCGGCGCTGATGGCCGTGGAGTACGCCCCGAAGGAGCGTCGCGGCCTGTTCGGTTCGGCGCCGCAGGTCGGCGTGCCGGCCGGTCTGGTGCTGTCCACCGCCGTGCTCGTCATCGTCCAGGCCGCCATCGGCCATGATGCGTACCTGGAGTGGGGCTGGCGCATTCCGTTCCTGCTCAGCTTCGTGCTGATCATCATCGGCTACCTCATCCGCCGGGCCGTCGACGAGTCCCCGGTCTTCCGCGCCATGCAGTCGGAGTCCGCCGAGCGTTCCGCACCGCTGCCGCTGCTGTTCAAGAACCACTGGCGCAAGGTCATCCAGGGCGCGCTGATCTTCGCCGCCCAGCAGGCCCCGGGATACCTGGTCATCGCGTTCTTCGGCAAGTTCGCCCAGATCCCGAAGGAGAACGGCGGTCCCGGCATCAGCCCCGAGATGGCGTGGACCGGCACCCTGGTCGCCGGCGTGTGCTGGATGATCTTCATGGTGCTGTCGGGCATGATCTCCGACTCGATCGGCCGCGCCCGCACGTTCATCATCGGTTACGTGCTGCTGATCATCGGCGAGATCTTCATGTGGACCCTCATCGGCACCGGCAACTCGGCGATCTACCTGGCCACCCTCGCCTTCCTGGCGCTGCCGCTGGCCCTGACGCTGGGCCCGCTGCCGGCCATGTACGCCGAGATGTTCCCGGCGGACGTCCGTTACTCGGGCGTGTCCATCGCCTACGCGCTCGGCGCGATCCTGGGCGGCGCGTTCGCCCCGATGATCACCCAGATGATTCTCGACGCCTCCTCCACCGAGACGTACGTCGGCGACACCTGGAAGGTGAGCGTCTACCTCATCGCACTGACCATCCCGGCGTTCATCGCGCTGTTCCTGCTCCCGAAGGGCCTCGAGGAGCGCGACCTGCTGAACCTGAAGCACGAAGAGGCCTAGGCCCCTTCAACGCCGCCCATGCCGGCGCGCACCCCGTGATCGCGATCCCGCATCCCTGAGCGGGCCGCGCACGTCGTCCGAGCAAACCCGCCGTCCCCTCCCCTTGGGGCGGCGGGTTTCGGCGTTTGACGGCCCAAGCTCAGCCACGTCGGGCCCCGTCCGGCGGAAACGAGAAAACCCCAGGCCAACCGGCTGGTTGACCTGGGGTTTTGGTGGAGCCGCCTGCGAGAATCGAACTCGCGACCTTTTCATTACGAGTGAAGCGCTCTACCGACTGAGCTAAGGCGGCGTAGTCGCCACGACACGCGTGGTTACCGACGAAATCCTATCGCACCACCCGCGCACCCCAAAATCCGCCGCCTACCGGGCCAAACGCGGTTGCCGTGGCCCGTGCGCGTGTGCTTTACGACGGCTGCGTCACCGCTGGCCCACCCGGCACGCCACCTGCATCGCGCCCATCATTCCGTCGAGGGCGACGGCGGGGCGGACGTTGCGGGCCATCGCGTGGCGGGCGTCCATGACGGCATCGATGCTCGCCACCAGCCCCTCCGCGGGGACCCGGCGCGCCAGTTCCGCCGCCGTGCGCCGACGGTCCGGATTGATCGGTGTGGGCATCGAACCGCCGCCACCGGCACCGCCGGCCACCGCATCGCCGCCATCGGCCGGGATTCCCGAGGACACCAAAAGGGCGTCGCGAAGCAGCCCGATCATGTCCATGAGCGCGATGTCCACGAATTCGAGCGTGTCCCGCTTCCGGCGGCGCTTCTGATCTGCCTCCAGGTCCTTGATCTCCTTGGCCGCTCCTCGCGTCGCCGCCTGCGCGCCCTTGCCCTTCGCACCGAGGCCCAGCGCATTGCTCAGCTTCTCCAGCTCGACTTCCTCGATGGGCTCGTTTTTTCGCTTCGACTCCGCCTCCGCCTTCGACGCGAGTTCACGGGTGCGCAGATAGGACGTGGCCGGATCGAACACCGCCTCCACCAGATCCAGCGCCCGCCCGCGCCACTCCCGCGTCCCCTCATCGGTGGCCAGCTTCTTGGCTCGCCCGATGTGACCGTTGGCTACGGTGCCCGCCCACTCGGCCTGTTCAACGGTCAGCTCCGGATGTTCGATCCTCAGTGCGGTGACGACCTCCTCCGAAGTCGGCGTGGGCACGTACACGTGACGGCACCGCGACCGCAGCGTCACCGAAAAATCCGCCGGATCCGTCGTCGGGGCGCACATCAGGAACACGGTGCGCGCCGGCGGTTCCTCCACCGCCTTGAGCAGGGCATTGGCGGCTTCGGGCGTCAGTCGATCGGCCTTTTTGATGATCACCACCCGCCAGTCCGCCGTCGTGGGCAGCGCATATGCCCATCGGACGAGCTCTTCGCGCGTGTATTCCACGCCGATGGACACGCCCATGGTCTCGGCGATCTGAATCTCCGCGTGCGTGCCCGCCTTCGCCGTCTCACACCCCCGGCAGCGACCGCAGCCGACGATCTCGGGGTCCGTGCACAACAACGCCTGGGCGAACACCTTCGCCGTGGTCGACCGCCCCGAACCCGGCGGCCCCGTGAACAACCACGAATGCGTCATCTCCCCCTTCGGATCCGCCGCCGCCCGCGCCGCAGGGTCATCCCCCGCGCGCACGATCGCCCGCGCCGCACGTGCCGCGGCCACCAACGTCGCCCGCACGCCCCCCGATTCCGTCACACGGTCGAAAACGCTGGCCTGTTCCATGGGCACCACGATAGCTGGCGACGCGGATCGACCGTCGCAAAGCAAAAAGCCACCCTCCCGTCGACTCCACCCGGACCCGGCCCGCCCATCCGCCCGGGGCGATAAGGTGGACGTCATGCAACGGTTGTGGAGGAACCTCCGGTGGCTGCGCAGCACGCCCTGGCCCGCGTACGCGGCGGCGGTGTTCCTGTGCAACCTCATCGGCGCCGTAGGCGTCGGGCTCTTCCTCGGCGTCCTGCTGCCCCTGGAAGGACTGTCCGGATTCACCGAACTGCCCGGACCCGCGTTCATCGGACTCGTGGTCTACCTCGCCGCCGCCGTCGCCGCCGGCACCGGCACCACCTGGCTGCTGTTCAAACCCGTGCTGCGATGGCAGCGCAACCCCGACCGCCACGACCCGCGGCGAGTGCGCTACCTGATCATGCGCATCCCCTCCTACCAGGCGATACTCGGCGCGATCATCTGGGGCGTCGGAGTGCTCGTGTTCGGCATCGTCGCACTCGTCCACTCCCCCAGGCTCGGCCTCGTCGTCGTCATCACCGCCGTGTTCGGCGGCGCCATCGTGGCGCTGATGACGTACCTCATCGCCGAACGACTCGTCCGCCCCGTCGCCGCCGAAGCACTCGCGCGACGGGCCCCCGACTCCTCCCTCGAACCGCCCATCGGCCAACGCCTGCTGCAAACCTGGGTGCTCACCTCCGGCCTGCCCGTCGTGGCCATCCTGCTGATGTTCCTCGCGCAGCGCCTCGGCTACTTCACCGACGACCTCGACGACATCCTGCCCGCCATCCTCGCCCTCGCCGTGCTCGCGCTCGTCACCGGATACGCCGGCACCATGCTCGCCGCCATGAGCATCGTCGACCCCATCCGCGACCTCACCGGCGCCGTCAACCGCGTCCGCCGCGGCGACATCGACACCCGCGTGCCCATCTACGACGGATCCGAAATGGGCGTCCTGCAGGCCGGCTTCAACGAAATGATGCGCGGACTCCAGGAACGCCAACGCGTCCGCGACCTGTTCGGCCGCTACGTCGGGTCGGAAGTCGCACGCAAGGCGCTGGAGGAGAAGCCGACGCTGGGCGGCGAGGATCGCCTCGTGGCGGTGCTGTTCGTCGACGTCATCGGATCGACCACCTTCGCCGTGCAGAACCCGCCGGAAGTCGTCGTCCGCGAGCTCAACGAGTTCTTCGAGCGCGTCGTCGACTGCGTGCACCGCAACAAGGGAATCATCAACAAATTCCAGGGCGACGCGGCGCTGGCCGTGTTCGGCGCCCCGCTGCCCCTCGACGACACCGCCGGGCACGCTCTGACCGCCGCCCGCGAACTGCGCCAGGAACTGCGCAACCTCAGGCTGTCCGCCGGCATCGGCGTCGCCGCCGGGCGGGTCGTCGCCGGCCACATCGGCGCACACGACCGTTTCGAATACACCGTCATCGGCGACGCCGTGAACCAGGCCGCCCGACTGACCGACCTGGCCAAGGACACCCCCGGCCAGGTGCTCGCGACGGCGTCGACCGTCCGCCTGGCCAACGAAGACGAGCAGGCCCGCTGGACGTCCCTGAAGTCCGTCGAACTCCGCGGCCGCACGCACATGACCCAGCTGGCGCGGCCGATCCGCCCCACCATGGCCGACCGCTCGTAGGCGGCGGAACGGGACCGCCCGGAGGCGCGACGACTTTCGGACTTTTACGGCTTCTTCGTCGTCTTCTTGGCCGTTTTTTTGGTGGTCTTCTTGGCCGTCTTCTTCGTCGACTTCTTGGTGGCCTTCTTGGCGGTCTTCTTGGTCGTCTTCTTCGTCGATCGCTTGGCCGTCTTCTTGGCCCCCGGTCCACCCGTGGCGGCCTCCTTGGCGCGGCGCTCCGACAGCAGCTCGTTGGCGCGGGCGTCCGTCAGGGTCTCCGGGTTGTCGCCCTTGCGCAGCGACGCATTCGTCGTGCCGTCGGTGACGTACGGGCCGAAACGACCGTCCTTGACCGTCATCGGCTTGCCGGAGACGTCATTGTCGCCCAGCTGCTTCAGCGGCGGCTTCGCGGCGGCGCGGCCACGGCGCTTCGGCTCCGCGTAGATGCGGCGGGCCTCGTCGAGGGTCACCGTGAACAGCTGCTCCTCGGACGCCAGCGAACGCGAGTCGGACCCCTTCTTCAGGTACGGGCCGTAGCGGCCGTTCTGAGCCGTGATGACCTCGCCGTCGGTGGGGTCGACGCCGACCTCGCGCGGCAGCGACAGCAGCTTCAGCGCCTCCTCCAGCGTCACCGTCGACGGCTCCATCGACGCGAACAGCGACGCCGTCTTCGGCTTCAGGGTCTCCTCGACGATCGCGGCGATGCGCTTGGCCTTCTGGTTCGCCGCGGTCTTGGTTTCCCAGTTCTTCTTGCGCATGCCGTCGGCCGCGCGCTGCTTGTCCTCTGCGGCGCGCTCTTCGGCGACGATCTGCTCGGCCTTGGCCTCGACGCCGGCCTTCTCCTCGTCGGTGACGATCTCCGTGACGTATGGGCCGTAGCGGCCGTCCTTCGCCACGATCATGCGGCCGTTGTCCGGGTTCAGGCCCAGCTCGCGGCCGCCCTGCGGCATGGCCAGAAGCTTCTCGGCGGTTTCCAGGTCCAGCTCGTCCGGGGTCATCGACTCCGGCACGTTGGCCCGCTGCACCAGGTCGGCGCCGGATTCGCCTGCGCCCGGGCGCACGCGCTCCAGGTACGGGCCGTAGCGGCCGACGCGCACGACGATCGGGTTTCCGTCGGCGTCGTCGAAGACGTGCAGCGAGTTGACGCGGCGGGCGTCGATGGCCTCGAGGTTGACGTCGATGATGTTCTTCAGGCCGCCGCGCGCGGCGATGGCGTCGGCGCCGCCGGAACCGTGCTCCTCCGAGTCGCCGAAGTAGAAGCCGGTCAACCAGCGGGTGCGGTCCTCGGAGCCCGCGGCGATCTCGTCGAGCTCGTCTTCCAGGTCGGAGGTGAAGTCGTAGTTGACCAGGTCGGCGAAGGAATCCTCCATCAGGCCGACGACGGCGAACGCCACCCACGACGGCACCAGGGCGTTGCCGCGCGAGTACACGTAGCCGCGGTCCTGGATGGTCTTGATGATCGACGCGTACGTCGACGGGCGGCCGATGCCGAGGTCCTCCATCTTCTTCACGAGCGACGCTTCGGTGTAGCGGGCCGGCGGGTTCGTGGAATGGCCCTCCGGGGTGACGGAGTCGACGCCGAGAGACTGGCCGGTTTCCAGGCGCGGCAGGCGGCGTTCGGCGTTGTCGGCGACGTTGCGTCCGTCGCCGAGCTGCGACACCTCGACGTAGGCCTTGAGGAAGCCCGGGAAGGTGATGGTGCGGCCGGTGGCGGACAGTTCCACCTCGCGGGCGCCGCCGTCGGTGGCGGAGGTGCCGGCGACGACGACCTTCATCGACGTACCGCGGGCGTCCGACATCTGCGAGGCGACGGTGCGCTGCCAGATCAGTTCGTAGAGCTTGAACTCCTCGGCATCCAGTGCTCCGGCCAGCTCGCCGGGCGTGGCGAAGCGCTCGCCGGCGGGGCGGATGGCTTCGTGCGCCTCCTGGGAGTTCTTGACCTTGCGCTGGTACTGCCGGGGAGCGTCGGCGACGTACTCCGGGCCGTACAGGTCGCGGGCTTGACGACGCGCGGCCTCGATGCCCGACTTCGACAGGGTCGTCGAGTCGGTTCGCATGTAGGTGATGTGACCGTTTTCGTAAAGGCGCTGGGCGATGCGCATGGTGCGCTCGGAGGTGAAGTGGAGCTTGCGCCCGGCCTCCTGCTGCAGCGTCGACGTCATGAACGGCGGGTACGGCCGGCGGGTGTAGGGCTTTTCCTCGACGGAGGCCACCGACAGGGTGGCTCCGGTCAGGCCGTCGGCGAGCGAACGGGCGTCGGCCTCGCGCAGGACGGTGACGCCCTCGGGCTTCTTCAGCTGACCCCGGTCGTCGAAGTCGCGGCCGGCGGCGACGCGCTTGCCTTCGACGGCGGTGAGGCGGGCGTCGAACATGCGCGGCTGGGTGGAGTCGACGGGCTCGGACCCGGTGTCCAGCGTCGCGCCGAGGTCCCAGTAGCCGGCGGAGATGAACGCCATGCGTTCCCGCTCGCGTTCGACGATGACTCGGGTGGCCACGGACTGCACGCGACCGGCGGACAGCCGCGGCATGACCTTCTTCCACAGCACGGGCGACACTTCGTATCCGTACAGGCGGTCGAGGATGCGCCGCGCCTCCTGCGCGTCGACGAGGTTCTGGTCGAGTTCGCGGGTGTTGTTGGCGGCCTCGAGAATGGCGGGCTTGGTGATCTCGTGGAACACCATGCGGCGCACGGGCACCTTCGGCTTGAGCACTTCGAGCAGGTGCCAGGCGATGGCCTCGCCTTCGCGGTCGGGGTCGGTGGCGAGGTACAGCTCGTCGACGCCGGCGAGCAGCCGCTTCAGCTCGGTGACCTTCTTCTTCTTGTCCGGGCTGACCAGGTACAGGGGCTGGAAGCCGTGGTCGACGTCGACGCCGAGCCGGGCCCAGGGTTCCTTCTTGTATTTGGCGGGGATGTCGGCGGCGCCTCGGGGGAGGTCGCGGATGTGGCCGACGGAAGCTTCGACGATGTAGTCGTCGCCCAGGTACGGCTGGATCTTCCGTGCCTTGGTCGCCGACTCGACGATGACGAGTCGCTTCTTTGCTTTGTCGTCTGCCACCTGGAATCTGCCCTGCAACTTTCGGGGTCGGTTCGAGGCCCTTCGTGCCGGGCCCCGGGTCCGGCGCAATGCCTTCACCTGAATCTATTGGGACACCGTACACATGCCCGGACGGTGAATCGTCGAGTAGGGGTGCGACCGGAATCCCCCTCACGGGGGCTGCCGCTCCCCCCTCACCCGGGCGTGACCTGCGACGGAGAGTCCTGGTTCGGGGGCCGCGGAAATAGACGACGGCCCGTCGTGAAGCCACCTTGCGGTGGCGTCCACGACGGGCCGTTGGCTCCGCTTGAACTTCAGCGGAGCCGGCGTCTGTTCAGCTCAGGCGCGAACGCCCACAACCGATGTAGATGCGACGCTTCGGATGCGTCGCTTAGAGACCGCGGACGTTGAGGGCCTGCGGGCCCTTCTGGCCCTCGCCGATCTCGAACTCGACGGGCTGGTTCTCCTCGAGGGTCTTGAAGCCGGTACCCTGAATTTCGGAGTAGTGGACGAAGACATCGTTGCCTCCGTCGGCCGGGGCGATGAACCCGAAGCCCTTCTCCGAGTTGAACCACTTAACGGTGCCCTGTGCCATTGTTGATGTACCCCTTTAGGTTGTTGGACGTGAGCGCGCCGCCATGCAGACGACGATTCAATCCGTCAGTCTGCCACGTATCGCCCGAATGTTCTGCTTTCGGGGTTAGGCGACGACGAGTGAGCGGAGCGGCCCGGCGGCCGCCGAAATGACGGAGGGGGTGGTCAGGTGCATGGTTTCGGGCGGGAACTTCTCGAACCGGTAATTGCGGCCCACCCCCGGGCGACGGTCACGCACATCGCGGATTTGCCGGCGCGCGTCGGCCGAACCACCGATTGGCCGGCGTGGGTGCCGCCGCATCTGTTGGCTGCGCTGGCGGAGCGGGGGATCGACGCGCCGTGGACGCACCAGGCCGAGACGGCGGATCACGCGTGGACGGGGCGGCATTGCGTCGTGGCCACCGGAACCGCGTCGGGCAAGTCGTTGGGGTATCTGCTGCCGGTGCTCACCGAGCTGATGGCCGATCCGACGGCCACCGCCTTGTACCTGTCGCCGACGAAGGCGCTGGGCGCGGATCAGTTGGCTGCGGCACGCGAGATCGCCGTCGACGCGGTGCGGCGGGGGCGGGACGGCGACGCGGACGGCACGGGCGGTCCGGCGGATGGAGCCGGCGCCCCGGTCGCGGGCGGCTCGGCGGATGCGGCCGGCGCCCCGGTCGCGGGCGGCCCGGCGGATGCGGGGCCTCATCCGGTCGCCGTAACCTCGTACGACGGCGACACTCCGAAGGATGTCCGTCGGGCGGTTCGGGAAGGGGCACGCTGGATCTTCACCAACCCGGACATGTTGCACATCGGCATGCTGGCCCGGCATCAGTGGTGGGCGCGGGTGCTGCGGAAGCTGCGGTACGTGGTCGTCGACGAGTGCCACGCCTATCGCGGGGTGTTCGGGGCGAACGTGTCTCTGGTGTTGCGGCGGCTGCTGCGCATGGCGCGGCATTACGGCGCCGAGCCGACGGTGGTGTTCGCCTCCGCCACGACGGCCGATCCCGCCGCGCAGGCGGCGCGTTTGATCGGCGAGCCGGTGGAGTCGGTGCTCGATGACGGCGCCCCCGTCGGCGAGCGCACCATCGCTTTGTGGGAGCCGGGGCTGCTGCCGGATCTGACCGGTGAAAACGGTGCCCCGGTGCGGCGTCCCGCCACCGTCGAGGCGGCGGACATCATGGCTGATTTGCTTGACGACGGCGCCCGCACGCTGACATTCACCAGGTCGCGGCGCTCTGCGGAGACCATCGCCCTGGGCGTGCGCGAACGGTTGGACAAGCGCGGGAGAGCCGACATCGGGAAGCGCGTCGAGTCCTACCGCGCCGGGTATTTGGCCGAGGATCGCCGCGACATCGAGCGTCGCCTCGACGACGGTGATCTGCTGGGCGTGGCCACCACCAACGCCCTGGAGTTGGGCATCGACGTCGGCGGTCTCGACGCCGTGGTGCAGGCGGGGTTCCCGGGTACGGTCGCGTCGTTTTGGCAGCAGGCCGGACGGGCGGGCCGCCGGGGCCAGGGGGCGCTGGTGATCCTGGTCGCCCGCGATGACCCGATGGACACCTACCTGGTCCACCATCCTTACGCGCTGTTGGGTCGGCCGGTGGAGGCCACCGTCTTCGACCCCGCCAACCCCCATGTCTTGCGGGGCCACGTCTACTGCGCGGCGGTTGAATTGCCGCTCACAGATGATGTTCTGGCCGCATGGGGTGCGGTGGACGTCGCAAAGCAGATGTCCGAGGATGGCTGGCTGCGCAAGCGCCGCGACCGCTGGTACCCCACCGACCGCGACGAGGGGCCGCGCATGTCCGGCGCGCACGAGGCCGTGGATCTGCGGGGCGGGCGTGGGCAGGACGTCGCCATCGTCGACGGCACCGACGGGCGGCTGCTGGGCACGATCGACGTCGGCCGGGCGATGCAGCAGGTCCATGACGGGGCGGTCTACCTGCATCGGGGCGAGAGTTTCGTCATCGACCACCTCGATCTGGATTCGCTGCTGGCGCTGGCGCACCCGGAGGAGCCGGAGTGGTCGACGCATTCGCGGATGGACACCGACATTCGGATTCTGGAGGTTGACGTCGTGCGCGACGTGGCGCCCGGCGTCCAGGTCGCGTCGGTGGACGTGGAGGTGGAGCACCGGGTGACGTCGTATCTGCGGCGGCTGCCGTCGGGCGAGGTCCTCGATTCGGTGGAGCTGGATTATCCGCCGGAGGTGCTGGAGACCCGCGCCGTGGCGTACACCCTGTCGCCGGCGGTGCTGCGGCGGTGGGGCGTCGACGTCGCGGACGTGCCCGGCGCGCTGCATGCGGCGGAGCACGCGGCGATCGGCCTGTTGCCGCTGGTGGCGACGTGCGACCGGTGGGACATCGGCGGCGTGTCCACCGCGTTGCACGTCGATACGGGCCAGCCGACGGTGTTCGTCTACGACGGCCACCCGGGCGGGGCGGGGTTCGCGGACCGTGGTTTCGAGGCCTTCGCCGCGTGGATCCGCGCCACCCGCGACGCCGTGGCCGCGTGCGAGTGCGAGACCGGCTGCCCGTCGTGCATCCAGTCCCCGAAGTGCGGAAACGGCAACGAGCCGCTGGACAAGGCGGGCGCGATCAAGGTGTTGTCGGGGCTGGCGGCGGCGCTGGAAGGCTGAGGCCGACGGCGGCGCCGGAGGGAACTGAAGGCGCTGAGGCCGGAGTCGTCGGAAGGACGAGGCCGGCGGCACCGGAGGAATGACGCCGACGACGGCGCCTTCTTTTGGCCGATCCGCGGGCGGGCGGGCCATGCGACCGTTAGTATCCGGAAACATGATCGACGCCGACCAGATCCCCACCAACGCCCTGAAGGGCCTGAAGGTCCTCAATCTCGCCGTCAACGTCCCCGGCCCGTGGGCGGCTGCCCGGTTGGGGATGCTCGGAGCCGAAGTCACCAAGGTCGAACCGCCCGTGGGCGATGCGCTGGAGACGTGGTGCCCGTCCTGGTACGGCGAGATGGCGGCCAACGTCACCGTCGAGCGCGTAGACGCCAAGACCGCCGAGGGCCGTGAGCGTCTGAACGAGCTTCTCGACGGCGCCGATGTCCTCATCACCTCCGTCCGCCCGTCGGCGCTGGCGCGCATGGGTCTCACCGATGCGGTCGAGGCGCACCAGCATCTGTGCCACGTGGAGATCGTCGGCGACTCCGAGGACCCGGAGCATCCCGGCCACGACCTGACGTACCAGGCCGCGGCGGGCACGCTGGCGCCGCCGACGATGCCGCGCGTGCTGCTCGGCGATCTGCTCGGCGCGGAGCGCGCGGTGTCGGCCGCGCTGGCTCTGCTGCTGCGTCGCGCGAAGACCGGTCACGGCGGCCACGCCCGCATCGGCCTGCGTCAGGCCGCCGACGCCGGTGCCGCCGGCCACCGTCACGGAATGACGGCGGAGGGTGGTCTGCTCGGCGGTGCCGTGCCCACCTACGGTCTCTACGAGGTCGAGGACGGGTGGGTCGCCGTCGCCGCCCTGGAGCCGCACTTCCACTCGCGTCTGCACGATCTCACCGGCGCCACGGATCAGGAGTCGCTGGCCGATTACCTGCGCAGCCGCAAGCGCGCCACCGTCCTGCGGTGGGCCCAGGATCACGACCTGCCCATCGCCGCCGTCGAGTAAACGTCACCTCCTTTCCTCCTTCGGGCCCCGAGCTTTCCTCGGGGCCCGTTCATTCCTCGGGTCCCGCCGACTCCGCGGGTCCCGCCCGCGCCACGGCCGACCGCTGCCCGCGCGCAACGGTGACCTGCACGTCTTCGCCATCGCGGACGCAACCGTCGACGGTCGCGCCGTTGGCCGCCGCGATCCGGGCCGCGGCATCGCATCCTCCTCCCCCTCGTTGCGCGTCGACCGCACCCGCCACCGCCGCAAGGTCCGCGGCGACGGCCGCCCGACGCTGTTCCACCAGCACCGCACCCGCCTGGATGGCCGCCATCGTCAGCGTCAGCACCAGTGCGGTGATGAACGCCCCGGTCACCGTCGTCGAACCGCGCTCATCACCCGGCCACGGGCGAATGTCCTTCCGGCTCATTCTTCGACCAGGGCGGTCGCGTGGCCGACGACGTCGTAAAGCGGAAGGCGTTTGGTGACGGTGACCCGAACGGTCTCGCCGCTCGTGGTGACGCTCACCGCCGCACCCGAAATGGCTCCGCGCGCCGACTGAGCCGCCGCAACGTCGCCCCGGGCCTCCGCGCGGGCGATGTGCCCGGCGGCGTCGGTGACCGCCACATGCATGGCCACCACCGCAATCGCCCCGAGCGCCACCATCAGCACGGCGATGAGCGTGGACAGGGCGAAGGCCGTCTCCACCGTCGCCTGCCCGTCATCGTCGGCGAGCAGACGACGCACGCGGCGGATCACTGCGTGTTCAGCGCCCGCTCGATGATGTCGGTCAGCGCATCGGTGATCTGGCCGCCGGTGACCACGGTGTAGAGCAACGCACCGAACGCCGCCGCGGCGACCGTGCCCAGGGCGTATTCGACGGTGCTCATCCCACGGTCGTCGACGGCCACGCCCATCGCACGCCGGCGGATGGTGCGGAACAGCTTTGCGACGGGATTGTCCGACGTGCGTTCCGCCCCTCCCGTGTCGGCGCAGTCGTCGGCATCGGCGCACATGCACGTCTGCGAGCACCGATCGGCGGTGTCGGCGATCGCGGGTGCGCCGAAGCGGGCGGTGCCGCCGGTGGCGGTGGCCGCGGGGGAATTGGTGTCGTAGGGGTTTTCGAGCCAGATGTCCGGGTCGACGTTGATCATGGTTCCTCCTGGTTGGATTGATGTGTTTCAGCTGGTTGACGTGGTTGATGTCGTGCCGCGTCGGTTGCCCGCGGTGGTGGCGCGGTCTCCCCGGCGGTCCCCGCGCCAACGCTTCCCACCCGCCCCTCACGTCGGCCCCACCGTCAGCGATCCGAGCATCGATTCGGCCAAGCCGGCGATCGTCGGAATGAGCCCGAGGACCACGAACGCCGGCAGGAAGCACAGCGCCAACGGCCCCGCGATGAGCACGCCCGCCCGCTCGGCCGTCGCCTCGGCCCCGTCACCCGCCTCCGTCCGGCGCGCCACGGCCAGTTCGGCGACGCCCGCCGCCATCGCCGCGCCCGAGTCCCCGGAACGCCTGGCCAGAGCCACCAGATCGGACAATTCGGGCTCGTCCTCGAGCACCTTCCACGGCGAGGAGACGCCGAGCGCCATGCGCATCGAGACGTCGTGAAGCGGACCCGACAATCGTGGTGACGCGGCGGTCGCGGTCGCGGAGGCCGCCTCCCCGGGCGGCATGCCGGCGCTCAAGCAGGCGGCGAGAAGGTCCAGCGCGGAGGCCGCGTCGAGCAGCCGCATCGGATCGGCCGCCCGCTCGCCCCCGCCGAATCGACGGCGGATGCACTGGCGGATGGATCGACCGATGTGCGACCGCACGAGCGGTTCCGCCCCGTCTTTCGCACCCGTCGCGCCCGCCGCGCCCGCCGTCCCGCCGTCGGCCGCGGCGAGCTCCGGCCATCTCTCGGCGACCCGAACCCCCGTGGGCACGAGCGCGGCCGCCGCCATCAGCACCAGGGCGAGGATCATCGCGTCCCCTCCGCCGTCGCCAAAATCCGGTTGCCCCACAGCGCCCCGGCGCAGGTCAGCCCCACTCCGACGATGAGCACCACACCACCCAGGCTCCCGGCGAACAGAAATCCCACCGGTCCCGCCCCGAGCGCCTGTCCCATGGCCACGCCCAGCACCGGCAGCGCCATGAGGATCAGCATGGTCACCCGCGGCCCCGCCAACGCCGCGGCGGTCCGCGACCGGTGCGCCCGGCGCGCCACGACGTCCCCGCGCCCGTGGTCGATGACGTCGGCCAACCGCAATCCGTGGGTCTCCGCCACCCGCCACGCGGCGGCGAGCCTGCGCAATTCCAGCATCGCGGGAGCGTCCTCCACCGCCCGTTCCAACGCCGCCGAGACAGACCCGCCCAGCCTGGCCCGCGACGCCGCCTCCGCCAATGCCCCGGCCAGAGGCTGCCCGGCTTCCTCCGCCGCAGCGGTCAACGCGGCAACCGGGGTCGCCCCGGCCCGCAGGTCCGCGGCCAGCACCTCCGCCGCCCGCGCGGCAGACGCGGTTCCCGCATCCAACTCCCGCCGCTTCCGGGCCTGGCCGACCAACGACATCGCCGTCCGCGCCACCATCACCGCCGCCAGCGCCACATGAGGCCCGGCCAACAACAACGGCGCCGCGGCCAGAAACCACGCCCATCCGGGAAGCGTGACGACGCCCCCTCGGCTTCCGCTTCGCCCCGCCGCCGCGTCCAACTCGGGAATCCGGTCCCGCGGGGACGGAGCCGGCCAACCCCACACCGCTGCGGCCAGCAGCAGTGCACCGGCGGTCATGGACACCTGCGTCATGACGCCGCCTCCCCGGATCCCGGCTCCGCCCCGCGTCCCTGCTCCGCCCCGCGGGTCAGTTGACGGAACAGCCCCATCGCCTCCCCCTCGCCGTCGCGGTGGTGCCAGGCGGTGCGCACCCGCACGGGATTGCCGTCGAGCACCCCGACCTGCGCCAATCGCCGCCGGCCCGCGACCTTCTCCACCGCGAGCACCACCCGCAGGGCCGGCGCCAGCTGTGCGTGCAGCGCCGCATGCCCCAGGCCGCCCAACGCCCCGAGCGCCTCGAATCGGGCGGGAACGTCGGCGGCGGTGTTGGCGTGCACGGTCCCGGCGCCGCCGTCATGGCCGGTGTTGAGCGCGGCGAGTAGGTCCACCACCTCAGCGCCGCGGATCTCGCCGACGATGATCCGATCGGGCCGCATGCGCAGCGCCTGCCGCAGCAGATCGCGTTGCGTGATTTCACCCGCCCCCTCGATGTTCGGGGGCCGTGCGACGAGCTTGACCACGTGCGGATGATCGGGGTGCAGCTCCGGGGTGTCCTCCACGCACAGCAACCGCTCGCGATGCGGCACCTCCCCCAACAGCGCGGACAACAACGTCGTCTTGCCGGCGCCCGTTCCTCCGACGACCACGAAGGCACGTCGTGAAGCGATGACCCGGCGGGCCATGTCCGCGGCCGCACCCGCCACCGAACCCGAGGCCACCAGGTCATCGAGGCCCATGGACGCCCGACGCAGGACGCGGAGGCTGATGAGCGTCGCACGATCGGCCGGCGGCGACAGCATCGCGTGGACGCGCACGCCCGCATCCCCCGCGCCACCGGGAAGGTGGCCGTCGACGAAGGGCTGCGCGTCATCCAGGCGCCGCCCGCACGCCGACGCCAACCGGACGGCGAGGCGGCGCACCTCGGCGTCGTCGCGGAAACCCACGTCGGCGGGTTCGGGTCCGGCGCCCCGGTCGACCCACACCTCATCCGGCGCCGTGACCAGCACATCCGTCACCCCGGGCATGCGCAACAGTCGATCGAGCGGCCCCGCGCCGACGAGCTCCCCGCGCAACGTCCGCAGCAGCGCCAACAACTGGGCATCGCCGACGACGCCGCCGGTCTCCTCCCGCACCGCCCGCGCGATCTCATCGGCGCCCACGCCCGCCGACGACTCCACCAGCCTGCGCCGCACCCGGTCCAGCAGTGCCGCGTCGATCCCCGCGTCGATCCCCACTCCGATCACCGCAATCCCCGGCCCGGGTCCCCGGCGCGGGCGCCGTCGGCGGCGTCGAGGACGGGGGCCAGGGACCGCATGAGCTTGACGACGCTCCGCCCCAACCCTTCCACCTCGATTTCCCGGGGCACGGCGCGGAGGTGGGGCATCTCCGCGATGACGTCGAGGCCCGTGGCGAAGCACACGTCATCGATGGTCACCCCGCCCGGTGCGGGCCACCGGACGACGGCCACGGGATCGCCGCCCATGCCCCGGAGCACGGCGGCGTGGCGTGCGGCGGCGGCCAACCCGCGCACCGTGGCGGGGACGATGACGGCCAACACGTCGGCGCGGGGTGCGACGACCTCGGCGATCGCGCCCGCACCGGGCAGATCGACGACCGCGGTACCACCGGATCCGACCACCGCATCGACGACGGCGGACACCGCACGCGGGGTGATCGACCACCCGTCGTCGGCGCGGGAACGGGGGCCGGTGAGGATGCCCGGGCCGTCGTCGTCATGCAGGAACCCGGCGCCGGCGCGGCCGAGCGCACCGCGCACGCGTGCGCTCGGCACCGCCCCGAACAGGGCCCCGGCGTCCAGCGCCCCCGCCTCGGCGCGGACGTCCGGCCACCGCACGCCGGGTTCCGCTTCCGCCCCGAGCAGCAGGTCCGCGCCTCCGGAAAACTCGTCGGCGTCGACGAGCAGGGCATCCGACGTCCGCGACGCCGCCATCGCCAGCACCGCCGCGGCCGTCGACGCCCCCGCTCCCCCTACCGCCGGCACGCAGGCGATCACGCGACCGGCCCCGACCACTCCCGGCCGTCCGATCCACCCCACCAACTCCGCGCCGCACGACGGCAACGCCACGGGGCCGCCGCACCCCAGGCGCCGCGCCACCTCATCGGGCGGATCGGCGTCGTCGGAATGCAGCAGGTACAGCCCCTCCCTGGCCACCCGGGCGCCGTCGCCCGCCTCCGCCACGTCGAGCACCCCCACCGCCCGTCCCTCATCGACGAGGATCGCCGCGCACCGCCGCCACGCCGCGTCACTGGGGTCGGGCGCATCCACTCGCACCGCCCGCCGCCCGGTCGCCGCGATGATCGTCGCCGCCTCCTGCTCCAGTTCGGGATCCCCGACGGCGATGATCACGTCCTCCGGCCCGGCGGGACCGGTCGTCTGCTCGTCCATGCCCCGAACCATGCCCGGGCACGCCGGCTGCAGCACTGCGGAAGGGCCGTCGAAAAGCCCGGATTGTGGATGAATCGCGTCGTGTGGAAAACCTCGGGTCGCCGGGCGTCACCGCGGTCGATAGGGTCGACGAGCAAGCAAAACCACATTTCCAAATAGGGAGACCCATCATGGCGAAAACGATCGTTCTGCACCCGTTCGAAGGCGTCGAGTTCCCCACCCCGTCCGGTACCGGCATGGTGCGCTTCGGCGACGATCTCGATGCCGTCGCCGCGGTGCTGGGCCCGGACTTCACCCGGACCCCCGGCTCATCGCGGATCACCTTCGATGAACCGTTCGTCCATGTCTCCATCGGCGACGGCGGAGTGGAATTCATCGAACTCGCCGCCGACGAACCCGGTGCCGCCATCGAGCTCGGCGGCGTCGACCTCGCCCGACTCGACGCCATCGAATGCGCCCGCCACCTGCGCGAGGTCAATGGTGACGCCGATGTCAACGAGGACGAGGCCCCCGCCAGTTACGTGTACGCGGGCATCGGCGTCTCGGTATGGCAGAGCCACGCACTGCAGACGGCCCTCGACGAACTGGCGGCCGCCCGGGCCGCCGACGAGGAACCCGAGGAGGGCATCGACTTCTTCGAGGGGGAAGTTGAACTCGCGCGCCATTTCGAGGCGATCGGCCTCGCGTCCCGCGGGTACGTGCAGGAATACTTCGCCTAGTCCCGGACGCCGGGGCGCATGCGGGATTCGCGTAGTCCCGGCCGACGGGGCACCTGCGGAAATAGCGACGCCCCGCGCCGGGGGGGGG